>NZ_JBZXDY010000013.1:0-97552 GCF_058725285.1 Flavobacterium sp. DW-iso2
AACTTTTCTGTCTAATAATTAGATTATTTGTTTATATTTGATAGAATTAAACGGAGGTTTTTTCACAGACTGACGTTTATTAGGCTTACTTCCTGAGCAAATTCAAGAGCTAGCAAAGGATATTCTATTTGGTCAGTTGCGTTTAGTTATTGCAACAATGACCATTGAAGAAATTAACTCTGATAGAGATAAATTCTTAGAAAATATTTCGAAAAATGTTGATTCTGAATTAAAGAAAATTGGTTTAAAATTAATCAACGTTAACGTTACGGATATCAAAGATGAATCTGGATACATTGAAGCTTTAGGAAAAGAAGCTGCTGCAAAAGCAATAAACGAAGCAAAAATTTCAGTTGCCGAACAAGAAAAAATTGGAGAAACAGGAAAAGCAATGGCTGATCGTGAGAAAGACGTTCAAATTGCCGAAACTCATAGAGATCGCGATGTAAAAATTGCAATTACTAATAAAGATAGAGAAGTAAGTATCGCTGCTGCTTTTAAAGATGAAAGTATTGGTAAAGCAGAAGCTCAAAGAGATACTCGTGTAAAAACATCGGAAGCCAATGCGGTTGCAATTAAAGGGGAAAATGAAGCTAGAATTGCCATTGCACAATCAGAAGCAACTCGTCGTGAGCGTGAAGCAGAAGCATTGAGAACTGCTTTAGCATCTGAAAAAGTACAAAGTGCAAAAGCATTAGAAGAGTCTTATGTAGCGGAGCAAAAAGCAGAGGACGCTCGTGCCGAAAGAGAACGTTCTACACAAAATGCCAATGTCGTTATCCCTGCTCAAATCGCAAAACAAAAAGCAATTATTGATGCCCAAGCAGAAGCTGAAAAAACAAGAGAATTAGCAAAAGGGGAGGCTGATGCCATCTTTGCAAAAATGGAAGCGGAAGCAAAAGGTTTATATGAAATTTTGACCAAACAAGCTGAAGGGTATCGTGAAGTGGTAAGTGCTGCCGGAGGAGACCCAACAAAAGCCTTCCAATTATTATTAATTGAAAAACTACCTGAATTAGTTAGAACTCAAGTAGAAGCGGTTAAAAACATCAAAATTGATAAAATTACCGTTTGGGATTCTGGAAATAACGGAGATAACGGAGCAGGTTCAACTGCAAACTTTGTTGCTGGTATGATGAAAACCGTTCCTCCTTTAAATGACCTATTCAATATGGCTGGATTAAACTTGCCAACCTATTTAAAAGGCGATGACAAACCTGAAGAAGCTAAATCCGCTACTTCAAATGAAATCAACCCACCTACTGAAGAGCAAAAATAATTTCTTTTTTAATTTAGAAACCCCAAATGCATCAATTTGTATTTGGGGTTTTTTATTTATGTTACCTTTGTAAAAAATCAATCCAATGCTAAAAATAGGTCATCGTGGCGCTAGAGGTTATGAACCGGAGAATACCCTTATTGGTTTCCAAAAAGCAATTGACCTACATGTCGATCGAATTGAATTGGATGTACATTTAAGTTCAGATGGTGAAATAATGGTCATACATGACGAGACCATTGACCGAACTACTAATGGAAAAGGGGCCGTAAACCAATTCTCACTTCCAGAACTGAAGCGATTCCAGATTGAAAAGAGCCAATGCATCCCGACTTTAACCGAAGTATTAAACCTTATCGATCAACGCTGTGATGTTAATATTGAATTGAAAAGCTACGACACTGCAGATAAAGTAGTTGATTTAATCGAAAAATTCATTGCAGAAAAAAATTGGAATTACAGCCAATTCGTAGTTTCCAGTTTTGATTGGACGGCCTTGCAACAAGTTGCTCTCTTGAATTGGGAGATACGCATTGGTGTACTAACTGAAACGGATTTAGATCTGGCTGTGGCTTTCGCCAAATTTATTCAGGCCAAATCAATTCATCCTTATCATCATCTGTTGACCGCCGAAAATACGGCACAATTACAGGAAAAAGGATTCGAAGTTTTCCCTTGGACGGTTAACGAGCCCGAAGACATAAAAAAAATAAAATCATTTAACGTAAACGGAATCATCAGCGATTTTCCAGATAGAATATGAACCAAAATTTTGACATAATAATAGTAGGTGGTGGAGCAGCAGGTTTTTTTACTGCAATCAATATTGTAGAGAAAAACCCCAAATTAAAAGTAGCCATCCTGGAACGTGGCGCCGAAGTACTCCAAAAGGTCCGCATTTCAGGTGGAGGACGCTGCAACGTTACCCATGCTTGTTTTGAACCCAATGAACTAGTGAAATATTACCCGCGTGGAGAAAAAGAACTTCGTGGTCCTTTCCATCAATTTTGTTCTGGAGATACCATAGAATGGTTTGAGAAACATGGAGTTGAGCTTAAAATTGAAGACGACGGACGTATGTTTCCCGTTTCTAATTCATCGCAAACTATTATCGAATGTTTCCTTACTGCAACTCAAAAATTAGGAATTGAAGTCTTAACAGGACAAAGCGTGCAATCTATTTTTAAGAAAGAGGCTCTTTGGAAAATAGAAACCCAAAACGAAAACTATATCGCTGAAAAATTAATATTAGCAACTGGAAGCAACCCTAAAATTTGGGAAATGCTACAGACCTATGGCCACGCAATTGTAAGTCCAGTCCCTTCCCTATTTACCTTCAACATTAAAGATTCTCGCATAAAGGAATTACCTGGTGTGGCGGCACAAGTTACCGTGAAAGTAAAAGACACTAAACTGACTTCCACAGGTCCATTATTAATTACGCATTGGGGAATGAGCGGTCCCGCTGTTTTAAAATTATCAGCTTGGGGAGCAAGAATCTTGCATGACAAAAACTATCAGTTTACCATATTTGTAAATTGGTTGAATGATGTTGAATCCACTGAAGCCGAAAAAATACTAAAAGACTTAAAACAGGAACACGCCAAAAAAGCAGTTTCTAAGAAATCACATTTTGATTTCCCAAACCGTTTGTGGGAAAGTCTGGTACTTGCCTCCGGAATTGAAGCCGAAACCAAGTGGGCTGATTTATCCAAAGTGCAATTACAAAATCTATCGAATCAGTTGACAAATGGGACTTTTCAAGTAAATGGAAAAAGTACCTTTAAAGAAGAGTTTGTAACCGCGGGCGGAATTGATTTAAAAGAAATCAATTTTAAAACCATGGAAAGTAAGCTACACGAAAACCTTTATTTTGCTGGGGAAATTGTGAATATCGATGCGATAACTGGTGGGTTTAATTTCCAGAATGCTTGGACTAGTGGGTTTATATTGGCGAATGGGATTTAGTGATCATTGTTCAATATTCAGTCCCAGCTTATGGAAATAAAACTTACAGATAAGTGTAGTAGCTACATTCTTTTCTACACTCCCATAAAGCAATCAATTAACAAGAATTTACATATTTAATAAGTTTTCATTAAGACGAATCTAATAATTTTACTATCAAGTTATTAGATTCGAAACCTATGAAAGTAAAACTACTCAGTACACTAATTTTATTCACTTCCCAAGTTAGCTTCTCACAAGCAATTAAAGGGAAGGTTGTGTGTAATAATTATGCAATTCCTAAAGTCGAAGTCATCAATGCTAACACAAAAGCACTTACAGTTACTGATGCAAATGGGGAGTTTTCAATTATTGCAAAAACAAATGACGCGCTTGTATTTGTATCTAAAGAACATCAGGTAAAAAAACTTATACTAAATCCTAAGCTATTCACTAATGATGAATTAGACGTTGAGCTAATTCTAAAAGCAGAAGAATTAAACGAAGTTCTTATTACCAATATGCCATCTATAAAAATAAGCAAAGATGAAAAGTGGGAGCAAAAAAAGCTTGATCAATATGTCATAGAAAAAAACGCAAGCGCTTCAAAAGTACTTGGTGTTTACACTGGAACTATTGAAAACGGAATGGATCTTATGCGAATTGGCGGTATGATTGTTAGTCTGTTCGTAAAAGAAAAAGAAGAAGTCAAAAAAGCGCTTCCTGAAATTGAATTTTCAACAATAGCAAAAAATAGCTATGACCAAAAATTCTATCTGGAAACCTTAAAACTACAAGCTGATGAAATAGAGCTCTTTCTTCAGTTTTGTGAAGCAGATCCCAAATCAAAAATAGTTGCAGCAAACAACAATACACTGAGTACAATGGATTTTTTGTTCGAAAAAAATATAGCATTTAAAAAATTGTGATTTTTTATTACAACTAAAATCTATTTATAGATCAAATGAAGTGCAAAACTTATCACTGCCAAAATGAAACTAAAACTACTCAGCATTCTTCTCTTTCTAGCTTCTCTTTCTAGCTTCTCGCAAATAATAAAAGGAAAAGTCGTATTTAAAAATTATTCCATTCCTAAAATCGAAGTCATCAACGCTACCTCAAAAACACTTACAGTCTCAGATGTAAATGGTAATTTTTCAATCGCCGGAAACACAAATGATATTCTTGTATTTGTATCAAAAGAACACGAACTTAAAAAAATAACAATTACCCCTGAAACACTTAAAAATAAGGTAACAATCGTGGAATTAGAACTAAACGCAGAAGAGCTAGAGGAAGTTGTTATCACAAATATTCAAGCGACTACATTAACAGCTGGGGTCGCAGTTGAACAAATAAAAAGAGATGAAATTACGGCAGAAAGAGCTGATAAAATTTTAAAACCGCCAATGATTGACGATTTAAATATTAATAAAGGATTGAATTTAATTCGAATCGGAGGGCTTCTTGCTGGTCTACTTAAAAAAGAAAAGAAGGACGTCGAAAAAGAGATTCCAGAAACTGCATTTACTACAATAGCAAAAAACAGCTATGATCAAAGATTCTATCTTGAAACCTTAAAACTACACCCTAATGAAATAGAGCTTTTTCTTCAGTTTTGTGAAGCAGATCCCAAATCAAAAACAGTTGCATCAAACAATAATACGCTTAGTACAATGGATTTCTTATTCGCCAAAAATGCGGAGTTTAAAAAGATAGCTACTTCAAAAAACTAATTTATTTTTTTAGCGGTTTAGAACCTATTTACTATTTATTCAACCACCAAATACTTGCATTCAACACCATCGCAAAACTTACCCAAGCCAAATACGGTATGAATAAATAACCAGCGATTTTATTAATTTTAGAAAACTGAAGGTAGGTTTCATAAATCATCAACCATAAAACAATAATTTCTAATCCTGCTAACATGGGGTTGTGCAAACCAAAAAACAAATACGACCATAAAGCATTTAACGCCAATTGTATTGCAAAAACAATAAGGGCTTTTTTTACTATTTCTTTTTCAAAATCGATACGATCCCAAACGAGTCCCGCAGCAATTCCCATCATTATATATAGCATACTCCACACTGGCGCAAAAATCCAATTTGGAGGGTTGAAACTTGGCTTTATCAATGTTGGGTACCAATCTACAATGGCCGAACGAGTCGAATTCCCGGAAAAATAACCAATCGCAAGACAGGTAACAACAACAGTAAGTATTTTGGTAAGCTTATTCATTTTATAATTTGTTTGAGGATTCAAAATTAATCAAAACTAGGGTATAATTCTAAGAAACGATACCAAGTGCCTGATTATAATTTCCTTTTTTGAATAATTTCAAAAAGCTCTTTTTTATAAGTATCACCGATGGGAATGCTTTTACCATTAATATAAACACTCAAAGAGTCTGTTTTTGTTATATGTCGCAGCGACACGAGAAAAGATTTATGTGTTTTTACAAATTCAGAAGTAGGCAAAAAGTCCTCAATACTCTTCAAGGTATTATTGGTGATTACTTGCTTGTCTTTTAAATGGATGGCAACATAATTTTTCAAACCTTCGATGTAACAGATGTCATTTACATACACTTTTTCAAAATTATTTTTACCGTCTGTCTTAATGAAAATAAAGTCATTTACCTCTTTTGGAATGTCCTTTACCTCGGCTTGAAAAGTATTCTTCACCTTTAAAACTGCTTCATAAAAGCGTTCAAATTCAAATGGTTTTAGTAAATAATCTATCGCGTCCACTTCGTAACTTTGCAAAGCAAATTGTGGATAAGCAGTCGTGAAAATGATATTTGTTTTTCCTTTTACAATCTTAGATAATTGCAAACCCGTTAAATCTGGCATTTGGACATCCATGAAAACCAGATCAATATTTCCTTCTTCTATTTTTGAAAGTGCTTCTAACGATCTGGTTGTCGTTGCAATCAATTCTAAAAAGGGAACTTTGCTAACATATTTTTCTAAAAGTCGGATAGCTGGTGGTTCGTCGTCGACGATAAGGCATTTTAATACTTTCATCTTTTTGATTGGATTGGTAGTTTTAGAAAAGTGCTGAACACATCCTCTGATTGTTCGTACCGCAATTCATATTCGTTCTTGAAAATGGCACTCAATCTTCGTTCTAAATTTTCTTTTCCTATTCCGCTTGCGGTATATTGTTCAGAAACCGAAATCAAATTAGACGTTTCCATACTGATAAATTCTTCGGCAACAATAATACTAATTTTAGCTGGAAATGCACTATTGGTAACAACTCCATGTTTAAAAATGTTTTCGACAAAATGTATAAAGACTAACGAAGGCAAAGGCTGTTCTCCTATAACTCCCGCTACATTATACTCTAAAAATAAGGTGTCTTCAAATCTTTTTCGGTGCAGGTAAATGTAATCTTCAATAAAATTTATTTCTTTGGAAAGAGGCATAAATTCAGTTCCAGCCTCATAGGTTACATACCGTAATAGCTGACACAAACGAAGAATGTCTTTGGCAATTTTAGGTTGCTCATCAATCAAATCAGTATAGAATGCATTGAGCGTGTTGAATAAAAAATGCGGCTCTAACTGTGACTTGAGCAGGCTAAGCTCTGCTTTATTATAATCTAATTCTAGTTTGTGGATTCTATTTTGATTACTGGCAAACTCAAAGAAAAAATAAACCAAAGTACTGTACAAAATACCTTTTACGGCAAAATACGAATTGTCAAAAGTATAAAATAGAAACTTCCTTGATTCTTCGAAATAATTGTGTTGACCGGTAAAATGATATAAAATCACCTCTTCGAACAAGTAGCGAACACGACCAAAAACCACAACTAAAAGTACAACTCCTATAGCAAAACGCAAATAATGCTTTTTCCTTAACGTTAAGGGACACACCACATAAAAATTAATAGCATAGGTAGTAAAGGTTGCCACATAAATAATGATTCTATTAAAATTTAGAGGCAGTTGAAAATTAGCAAGCAACTTTTGTTCGCCACCATACACATAATCCGAAAAGAGATCCATCAATACTATTATTAGTACCAAGATTAAGTGAAAGTATCCTTGTTTTTTATTTATTTCCATAGGATGAAATTAAACATTATCGAGCGATCTATTCTTTTTTTTACACCAACAGCCCAATTCAATGTACCAAAGCTTTTTTTTTCGATAAAAATCATATCTAAATATATTTTTAGGATTTCATGTAGTAGAAATTCCCACTGGTGTAAACTGAATTCGGGCGTCTATTCTCTAAAGTACATTTGCTACCAACAAAACCATACAACATGAAAACCACTATCTCCATCTTATTATTCTTCAGCATGAATGTACTTCTTGCACAAAGCAGCAAGCTTTCTGGAACAATTAAATCAAAAAACAATAAAGAAAAAATCGCCTTTGCAACCGTTTCAATTTTTGACGCCAATACAAAATCGTTTGTTAAATCAACTACAACTGATGAAAAGGGAGCCTACGATATTCACGTCACTAATGTAGCTTTTTTTGTCCAAATTGAAATAATAGGCTACAAAACCTTTCGATCAAAAACGTTTATACCAACAAATGGCAACTTAAATCAAAATTTTGAATTAGAAGAAGATGTCCTAGCACTAAATGAGGTAGTCATTATGCAAAATAAAAGTCTCATCAAATTAAGTCGAGACAAAATGATTGTAGATATTGAGAAAGCAGGTTTTGGTAACGGAAACGATGGTCTTGAAACCCTAAGTAAATTACCTGGTGTACAATTAGACAAAGACGAAAATGTAGTTTTCAGAGGCAATGCCAATCTTCAAATCATGATTGATGGTAAACCATCGTTGCTGACTGGTGAAGAATTGAAGCAATATCTAAAAACACTAGACGGTGCAAACATAAAAGCCGTGGAGATTATCGCTAATCCATCAGCCAAATATGATGCAGCAGGAAGCGCAGGTATCTTTAACATTGTTCTAAAAAAGTCAGCTGCCAATGGATTAACTGGGAATGTACGATCCTCTATTGGATATGCTGAATTTATCAAAAATTATAATGGCCTCAACCTGTACAACAATACCGAAAAATGGAATTTAAAATTTGGTTTAAACTATGGTTATAATGAGAGCGTAAATCGTCGCACGATTGATCAAACTGTGGCTACACCATCTCTTACAACTACGTTAAAACAAAAAAACGACTGGTTACCTGTTACCAACAGTTACTCGGGAAATTTTGGATCGGCACACCAATTGAATAAAAACACTACCATTGGTGCCTCTACAAATTACAGTATTTACAAAAGTGACGAAAAAACAAATGGTCGTACTGAAGAATTTGACAATGCCGTTTATAAAAGATTTACGATCTTAGATACCCAAGACGACATCCTAAACACAACTTTAACGAGTACTTTATTTTACAACTTCGCTTCTGATAGTCTCGACACTAAAATAGATGCTCAACTAAGCTACGCTAATTATCAAAACGACAGCGATCGCCTTACTTCTAACGCTTATTTTAATGCTAATACAAATGAAATGTATAGAAATACAGAAGCTGTAAAATACCAAAACCCAACCAACTTTAACATTCTTAGTGCTAAAGTAGACTTCGAGAAAAAACTCACTACTACATTCAACTTCGAAACAGGTGTTAAAATGAGCTATGTAAATAATGAGTATACTATTGTTTTGAAAGACAAAGACGATCAAGGCAATTATGTTTTGAATACTAACAGAAGTAATACCTTAATCTACAAAGAGTCAATTGTATCAGGTTACGGAATTACGAATTTCACGAAAGGAAAGTTTGATATTCAAACAGGATTACGAGCGGAATATATTAATTATGATGCTACATCATTAACCTCAAATAGTACAAACAAGGATCATTATTTGTCTCTCTTTCCGTCTTTCAGCGTTAATGGAAATTTTGAAAGCAATCAATTCAAATTTTCATATAGCCGTCGCATTCAAAGACCACGTTATTTATACTTAAATCCATACTATGAATACATCGACACTTACAATGTTTCAGTAGGGAATCCAGATTTGACTCCACAGTTTACGGATGCCTTTGAATTAGTTTGGATTAAAAAGCAAAAAACATCGGTATCTTTATTTGCTAATTTTTCGAAAGACGAAATGTATCAAATTATCGATTACGATCAAGACACGAAAATCACCACTCTATTTTACGATAATATTGGAAAATCGAAAAGCATTGGATTATCCTTAAATACTAATTGGTCTCTCAAAAAATGGTGGGAAGTACAATTAAATACAGAAGTTGCTTATGGACAAGCAACATCTAACTTAGAAGGTTACAAATTCAACAATAGTGGCGTCTCCTACTCTGGAGCTTTAAATCAATCTTTTACCCTAGCGAAAGACTGGAGTGCTACCTGGAATAGCTTTTATAGCCAGAATGGTGACTACGGGAATACAACATTCAAACCATCTTACGACATGTCATTTAGCATGAAAAAAGACTTTTTTGACAAAAAAATACGAATGAATCTTAGTGCACAAAACGTATTGAAAAAAAGCCAATGGATCCAAAGCACCCAACAAGACAATGTAACTACCAACTGGATAAACCGTTGGGAGACTAGAAAAATAACGCTATCACTTACCTACAATTTTGGTACTGCAAAAAAGAAAGAAGTAAAAGACGCTGACCTTAATGAGGAACAAAACAGATTATAGTTTTTAATTAATAAACTCTTGGTTCTACTTATTTAAAGTGAAATTGATTGAATTTTGGTCTATTTAGAAGAATTAAAACTGCGTGTGTAAAAAAAGGAGTTTATCCCCAACTTTAGTATACCCAATTGCTACATAATTTGAAATAAAATCTTCGAATCTGCGGTCAAAAAAAAAGTATCTTTGCGTAAATTTTATATTTCATGTTGACAACAAACGATTTTATCCCAAAAGCTTATTCTCATAATATAGAAAGTGGCGAGTTCCAGTGGAGCGCTCCTAGCAATATCGCTTTGGTGAAATATTGGGGAAAAAAGGACAATCAAATTCCGGCGAATCCATCAGTGAGTTTTACCTTGAACAATTGTAAGACTATTACTAAACTGGCTTTCGCCAAAAAAGACAGTTCGACTCCGCTCACTGTAATAAATGGAAAATTCTCTTTTGATTTGCTTTTCGAAGGAAAACCAAAAGAAGATTTCAAACCGAAAATCCAAAAGTTTTTAGAGCGAATTGAAATCTACCTACCTTTCTTGAAAGACTATCATTTTACTATTGATACAGAAAATACGTTCCCGCATAGTTCAGGTATTGCATCTTCGGCATCTGGAATGGCGGCTTTAGCGATGAACTTAATGAGCATCGAAAAAGCGTTGAATCCTGAAATGACTGACGCTTACTTTTACCAAAAAGCATCCTTACTCGCCCGTTTGGGTTCTGGTAGTGCTTGCCGTAGCGTAAAAGGACAAGTAGTAGTTTGGGGAAATCAAGCTAATATTGAAGGAAGCTCTGATTTATACGGAGTCGAATTTCCAAATGCCATTCACGACAATTTCAAGAATTTCCAAGATACTATTCTATTAGTAGACAAAGGAGAAAAACAAGTTTCGAGCACTGTAGGTCATGATTTGATGCATGCCCATCCGTATGCCGAAAGACGATTTGAGCAAGCGCATGAAAACCTGGACAAACTGACTGCCATTTTTGAAAGTGGGAATTTAGAAGAATTTATTAAAGTAGTCGAAAGTGAAGCGTTGACTTTACATTCGATGATGATGACTTCGATGCCGTATTTCATTTTAATGAAACCAAATACCTTACAAATTATTAATGCGATTTGGAAATTCCGGAATGACACTAAAATTCCAGTATGTTTTACACTTGATGCTGGAGCAAATGTCCATGTTTTGTATCCCGAAAACGTTAGCGGTTCCGTTTTACAATTTATTAAGGACGAATTAGTTGGCTTTTGCCAAAATGGGCAGTACATTTGTGACGAAATTGGAAATGGAGCTATTCGATTAGTTTAATAATTACTATCTTTACGTACCAAATCTATTTTTAAGCAATAACCTAGCAATCAAATCAATGAAAGGACCTTTATTTTACTCAAAAATATTACTCTTTGGAGAATACGGAATTATTCGTGACTCGAAAGGGCTGTCTATTCCTTATAATTTTTATAATGGTGCATTGAAAAGAGATGAAGACCCATCACCTCAAGCGATTGCATCTAATGCAAGTTTGAAACGTTTTGCCGATTATCTTGAAACATTGCAGAATGAGCAATCAGAGTTGGTTACTTTTGATTTAGCTGAGCTAAAAAGCGATATTGAAACTGGAATGTATTTTGATTCCAGTATTCCTCAAGGATATGGCGTAGGAAGTAGTGGCGCTCTCGTAGCAGCTATCTATGACAAATATGCACAGAACAAAATTACTGTCCTTGAGAATTTGACTCGCGAGAAATTATTGCAATTAAAAAATATATTCTCTCAAATGGAAAGCTTTTTTCACGGAAAAAGCTCTGGATTAGATCCTTTAAACAGCTATTTGAGTATACCCATTTTAATCAATTCTAAAGATAACATTGAAGCGACTGGCATTCCAAATCAAATTTTGGATGGAAAAGGCGCTGTCTTTTTGTTAGATTCTGGAATTGTTGGAGAAACTGCCCCTATGGTTAGTATCTTCATGGAAAACCTGAAAGACAAAGGCTTCCGTACGATGTTAAAAAATCAGTTTGTAAAATATACTGATGCTTGTGTAGAAAACTTCCTTGGCGGAGACATGAAAGCATTGTTTATGAATACTAAAAAATTATCAAGCGTTGTTTTGAATAATTTCAAACCGATGATTCCGGAACAATTTCATGCTATATGGCAAAAAGGCATTGACACTAATGATTACTATTTAAAATTATGTGGTTCTGGCGGAGGTGGCTATATCTTAGGTTTTACCGAAGATTTAGAACGCGCTAAACTTTCCTTGAAAGACTATAAATTAGAAGTGGTGTACCAGTTCTAATCAGCAATATAAAATAAATTTAAAGCTTAAAATCCCTTGTGTTTTTAAGCTTTAATCTTTTAAAAAAGTACCATGTTAAGCAGAAAGCAGAAGCTTTTAATAATGAAGATCATCAGTTTATTCTCTGTCGTAAGAGGATATAACATTCCTGTTATTATTTTGGCACAATATCTTTCGGCCATTTTTATTCTAGCTCCTGAAAAAAGAGCGCTAGCTGTCCTACTCGACTTCAACTTGTTCATTCTTGTTTTTGCCTCCTCGTTAACCATTGCTTCAGGCTATATCATCAATAATTTTTACGACAGCCGAAAAGATCTGATCAATCGTCCTAACAAGTCCATGCTGGATCGACTCGTCAGCCAAAAAACAAAACTAAACGTGTACTTTTCGCTAAATTTCATTGTAGCCATAATGGCGCTTTTTATATCATGGCGCGCTTTCTTATTCTTTTCAGCGTATATTTTCTTGATTTGGTTTTACTCCCATAAAATAAAGAGATATCCAGTAATAGGAAATCTAACTGCTGCTTTACTGGCTGTTATCCCCTTTTTTGCAATATTATTGCATTACTACAACAACCTTTCTTTTGAAGAAATCGAAAACTACAAAGGCCATTTTGCTGTTATTTTTGCACATGCCAGCTTTCTTACCCTTTTGATTCTCATACGAGAAATGATCAAAGATTTAGAGAATATAAAAGGTGACTTGGCTAATGATTATAAAACGATTCCGATTGTCTATGGCGAAATGCTTTCTAAAAAAATCATTACGGCTTTAAGTGCGCTGACCATCTTTCCAGTGTATGTGCTGATTGAAATTTATGATGTTGGGTATATGGATATTTATTTCTACGCCTGTTTGATTATCTTAATTTTCTTTGTCCTTTATTTGTGGAAATCCACTAAAAAGGAACAGTATCTGTTACTTCACAACGTACTTAAATTCTTAATTGTCTCCGGTGTCTTTTGCATTGTTCTGATTAATCCATCCGTATTATGGAGTGGAAAAAAACTCCTATTGAATATTTAGGCGAATTTCATTCTGGTAAAACCTGATTTTTCTGTTTTGCTAGCCTAGATTGAAACGGCGTCCTTTTATCTCGCTGTAAAAACGAGATAAAAGATACAGTGGAAAGCGGGACATCGAAGATTCAGCGTAGCTAAACAGCTCCAAGAAAACAAAATAAAAACTTATAAATTAGATAGTTACCGTTTTATAATTGCCATATATCGATTAGCAATAATATAAATACTATCTTTGCACAAATTATGGAATATTATGAATAATAAGGAAGGCAATAATAAAAAAAGCGGTGCTAGACCAACGAGTTCTAGACCTAGCTCTAATAAGCCAAAACCTGCGATGCAAAAAAGGGCACAAGGGCCAAAAAAAGTAAAAATAAACACTAAAGTTGCAGAAGTAGTTTCTGACAAGGTTGAAAAAAAACCGAATCAGGCACCTAAGAGACCTAAAGTTAAAGACGAAATTCGTTTGAATAAATATATCGCCAATTCTGGTGCTTGCTCCCGTCGTGATGCGGATATTTACATTCAATCTGGAAACGTAAAAGTAAATGGAATTCCTGTTATTGAAATGGGATACATGGTAAAACCAGGAGATATCGTAAATTTTGACGGAGTGCTTTTGACTCCAGAGAAAAAAGTTTACATTTTATTAAACAAACCTAAAAATTTCACGACAGCTTTTGACGAAGGTCAAGAATTTCGTAATGTTTTAGAATTAGTAAAAGGGTCTACAACTGCCAAAATTGGAGCTGTAGGAAGAATGGATAAGAACACAACTGGTCTTTTATTGTTTACAAACGATACAGACATGTTGCGTAAATTTACTTTGCCAAGCCAAAAATCATCTAAAATATATCACGTATCTTTAGACAAAAACCTAAAATTTGAAGATTTAGAAAAAATCAACAAAGGGTTAACTCTTGACGGACACCGCGTTTTTGTAGAAGACATTAGCTATATTGATGGAGAAGCTAAAAGCGAAATAGGATTGAAACTAAGATCATCAAATGTAAAAGTAGTTCGTTCTATTTTTGAACATTTTAGTTATGATGTTTTAAGAATTGATAGAGTTTCGTTTGCAGGTTTGACTAAGAAAAACTTACCAAGAGGAAACTGGAGATTGCTTACTGATCAAGAAATCATCAACTTGAAGAACGTATAATATTTCATTGACATTATTACATTAAAATCCCTTTCGTGACAAACGAAATGGGATTTTTTTTACTTTAAACCTACACAGCTATGACGCCAGAAAAATTACAATCAATCGCTTTTAAATGGTTTGAAACCTTTAATAATAAAGAATTAGAAAAGTTGTTGTCTCTTTACGATGACGATGCCGAACATTTTAGTCCAAAATTAAAAATCCACAAGCCCGAAACAAATGGTCTAGTAAAAGGGAAGGAAGCTTTACGCGAATGGTGGCAGGATGCATTTGAGCGATTCCCTAGCTTAAACTATAAAGTGACGTCGCTTACCGCAAATGGAGATCGCGTTTTTATGGAATACATAAGAACAGTAGACGGAGAAGACGAAATGCTTGTTGCTGAAGTATTAGACATAAGAGAAGACAAAATTGTTGCTTCAAGAGTATATCACGGCTAAAATTACAGCGTATTTCTTTCCCATATTTAATAGAATTGAGAGAGGCACATTACCAAAGTCCCATTCGGTTTGAACCGAATGGGACTTTTTTTTGTTTGCAAACTACTCATTACTCATACTTATGACCGAAAATGAAGTTAAATTTCTGAACACTTTAGCGGAACGAAAACGTTACACCTATATAAAATCAATGAAATCAGGGTACTAAAAATTGCTCTGTTTAAAAATAATTATACATTTAAAATCGATTGTTTAAAAATCTAATGCTTGACAACCTTTTTTTAAATGATAATGAAGCAACCAAAACACCGATCCAAAAATGAAAAAAACCATTGTATTATTATTTACTATTCTCTTGTCATCTAATTTTTTATGGAGTCAAGAAAGCAACGTTCAAGAAATAGAGATTAACCTAAAAGTATCGGAATTACTGTCTAAAATGACGCTTGAAGAGAAAGTTGGTCAAATGACACAAATGACGGTAACAAATTTTGAAGAGAAAGGAAAGCCAGGTGTTTTTGACATGGCCAAATTAAAAGAAGCTATTCAAAACTATCATATTGGGTCCATGTTAAACGTCCCTAATCCTGGCGCACCAACAATTCAGAGATGGAAAGAAGTAATCACAATAATAAATAACGAAACCAATAAAACGCGATTAAAAATCCCTGTACTTTATGGAATTGATGCGATTCATGGATCAAGCTACACAGCAGGCGCAACATTATTCCCGCAGCAAATAGGAATTGCAGCCACTTTTAATACTGCAATAGCAAAAAGAGGATCAGAAATTTCAGCTTACGAAACAAGAGCCTCCTCTATTCCATGGGTTTTTTCCCCAGACTTAGATCTGCCCAGAAATCCGGCTTGGTCGAGAATGTGGGAGTCTTTTGGTGAAGATGCTTATTTATCTTCACAAATGGGAGCTGCAATGGTCGAAGGTTTTGAAGGAAATGACGTTGGTTCAAAATATCACGTTGCCTCTTGCATGAAACATTTTATAGGTTATGGAAGCACTACAACGGGGAAAGACAGAACACCAAGTATTATTCCAGAACGCGTTTTAAGACAGTTTGATTTAACGATTTACCAAGCAGCAATCCAAGCAGGGTCAAAAAGTATAATGATTAGTTCTGGAGAAATAAACGGGACTCCTGTTCATGCCAGCAAACATTTAATAACAGATATTCTAAAAACCGAACTCGGATTTCAAGGCGTTGTTGTGACTGATTGGAAAGATATTATATATCTATATACAAGACATAAAGTTGCCGAAAACAATAGGGATGCTGTAAGAATATCCGTAATGGCAGGCATTGATATGAGTATGGTTCCTGAAGATTATTCTTTTTATACCGATTTACTAGATTTGGTTACTAAAGGCGAAGTACCAATGTCTCGAATTGACGATGCCGTTTCAAGAATCTTAAAAATGAAATTTGAAGTGAATTTATTTCAAAACAACATCGCTGATTTGAAAGACTATCCAAAATTTGGCTCACAGGAATTCATCGATGTTGCCTATAATGCAGCAGCAGAATCCATTACATTACTAAAAAATTCAAATGCTATTTTGCCTTTAGACAAAAGTGAAAAAATACTAGTAACGGGGCCAGCAGCTAATAGCATGAAATACCTAAATGGAGGTTGGTCATACAATTGGCAAGGAGAAAACTCAGATACTTATGCAGCGGATAAATTTACCATTCTAGAAGCAATTCAAAACAAAGTAGGTAAAGCAAATGCTCTTTACACAGAAGGTGCTAATCTTGAAAAAGAAGATGACGCTGCCATTCAAAAAGCAGTAGAACTAGCTAAAGACGCCTCAAAAATAATCTTATGTTTGGGAGAAAAAAACTATACCGAAACGCCAGGAGACATCAGTAATTTATACCTGAGTTCATCACAAATAAAACTAGCTTTAGCTTTATCAAAATTAAACAAACCAATCATTTTAGTTTTAAATGAAGGAAGACCAAGACTAATAAGTGATTTTGAAGACAAAATGAGTGCTGTAATTCAATGTTATTTGCCCGGTAATGAGGGAGCAAGAGCATTAGCTGATATTCTTTACGGCGACGTGAATCCAAGCGGAAGACTGCCTTACAACTACCCTAGATACCCCAATTCATTAGAAAAATACAATCGAAAATACACGGAGAGTTTAGGAGATGAAGAGCAGAATAATGATGCTCAATATCAAAGAAGTTATTCTCCTCAGTTTGAATTTGGAACAGGTTTATCTTACACTACTTTTGAGTATTCAAATCTAACTATTGACAAATCTAAAATTAACAATACTGAATCCGTGACGATTACTGTTGAAGTAAAAAACACTGGAAAATTAACTGGAAAAGAATCCGTATTACTTTATTTATCAGACAAAGTGGCAAGTATTACACCCGAAGTAAAAACATTAAAAAGATTTGAAAAAATAAGTTTAAAACCAGGAGACAGTAAAATAGTTACATTTATACTAAATCAAAAAGACCTGCAGTTTGTAAACAATGACTTGAAATGGATTTCTGAAAAAGGAACATTTAAAATCCAAATTTCAGACCTTACCAAAGAATTTTTGTTACAGTAATTTTTCATTAAATATAACTAACGATAAAAACAAGCTTCCCAATCGGGAAGTTTGATTTGTTGTAAACAGAAAACACATCTAAATCATCAAAAGTTAACAGAACCACTTTTTTTAAAACATTCCTTTTATTTAAGTACATTAGCAATAGCCAATTAACAATGATAAAAATAATGGGACAATTTCGATACAAAATAGTGGTCTTTGCATTATTTCTCACTCTGAGTTGCCACAAAAAGACTCAAAACACAACAGATGTTAAGACTACTACAAAAAGCGAGAATACAACATTTGCTAATGACTCATTGAGCATTGACTTAGTGGCGCTGCAAAAGCAGGGCAACCTAAAAAATACAACTTTGATAACAGTGTACGATGACCCCGTATACCACAGTACTAAAAGGTACGAAGCACTTTCTTTATCAAAATTACTGGAAACCCATACTGCGATCAAAAATCTAGAAGCTAACAAATACCAAATTATCTTTGAATGCGAAGACGGTTACAAACCGATGATGTCTTTAGAAAAATTTATTGCCGTAAAATCCTTTCTTGCGGTCAGGGACGCGGATGCACCAAAAGGCGAATTATGGTCAAAAATCATTAAAGACGGGCACGAAATGAAAGCGGCTCCATTTTACTTAGTTTATCAAGGCGTTTCCACAAAAGATACTGATCTTAAATGGCCGTATAACCTCATAAAAATACACCTCATTCCTAACAGTCAAAACATAGTATTACTATTCCCAAAACACGATACAAAAGCTCAAGTTGGCTTTGAATTATTTAACAAAAACTGCGTCACTTGTCATGCCATCAATAAAATTGGCGGAAATATGGGGCCGGAATTAAATTACCCTAAAAGCATAACCGAGTATTGGGATACAAACCAACTAAAGGCCTTTATAAAGAATCCAGCTTCCTTTAGGGACAGAGTGAAAATGCCCACACCAGCAAACCTAAATAATAAAGAGATAGATGAAATTGTCTATTATTTAGAATATATGGCAAACCACAAGCTATAAAAAGAGCTAAAATAAATAGCACTATTGAAACATGGAAAAAACTGCTCGATTAAAAAACCTTACCTATTTTAGCTGATATTCTTCATGGTTCCGTAAATCCAAGTAAAAAGACTGCCTTACAACTACCCTAGATATACAAACTCAGTAGAAAATATATTGAGAGATCAGCAGACTAAGAACAAAATAATGCTGTTCAATTTGAATTTGAAACAGGTTTATCATATACTACTTTTGGGTATTCCAATCTAACTATTGACATATTTGAAATTAGTAATACTGACTCCGTGACGATAAATGTTGCTATAAAACATAGGAAAAGTAACTGGAAAAGAATCCGTATTACTTTATTTATCAGACAAAGTGGCAAGTATTACACCAGAAGTAAAAGCATTAAAAAGATTTGAAAAAATAAGTTTAAACTCAGGAGAAAGTAAAAGAGTCACTTTTATACTAAATCAAAAAGACCTGCAGTTTGTAGGAAGTGATCTAAAATGGGTAGCCGAAGAAGGAACTTTTAAAATCTAAATTGGAAATCTCACCAAATAATTTTTGTTACAGTAAATTTTCATTAAATACGTTTACCGATAAAAAAGGAAGCTGTCTAAAAAACAGATGTCTTCCTTTTTTTTAGGCCCTAAGCACTGTTAATCAATAAGTAGAAAGAGTATTGCAAGTGTCTTTTGAGTACAAAATCCATATAGAAAAAACCAAGTTAACATTAAATTGATGTTGAAATAGCTTTTTAGTAAACAAACATTCATGTTTAGATAACATCAAAAAAAAGTACTTAGCGCATCTTTGTACCAGAAAATAAATAAAAATTTTATTAAAAAATCATGAAAAAATCAACTGTAAAATTATTTGGTATTTTAACATTAACCGCAGGTTTAATCACTAGCTGTTCTTCTAATGACAACCCAGCACCAACGACACCTCCTTCATCTACTTTTACTGCAGATGCGACCAACTTTCAAGGAAATATCGATGATGGTGAAGTTACTCTAGACGCTACTAAAACGTATAAATTAACTGGGAAAATTCAAGTAAACAGTGGAGCTACATTGACAATCCCAGCTGGAACGATTATTCAAGGAACAGGCGGAACAGCTTCTTACATTGCAATTGCCCAAGGTGGAAAATTAAATGTAGAAGGTACTGCTGCTAAACCTGTTGTAATGACAAGCGGATTAGCTACAAAAGCCGCTGGTGACTGGGGTGGATTAGTAATTTGTGGTAAAGCACCTATCAACCGTATAACTGGTGGTGCAGGAACTGCTCAATCTGAAGTTGCTGACTTAGCTTACGGTGGAACTGCATCTGCTGACAATTCTGGATCAATCAAATACTTAAGAATTGAGTATGCTGGAGCTGCTTTTAACAGTGAAAAAGAATTTAACGGACTTTCATTATTTGGAGTTGGTTCAGGAACTACAATTGATTACGTAGAATTTTTCCACGGAGCTGATGACGGAGTTGAATTCTTCGGAGGAACTGTAAATACTTCTAACTTGATTTCTATAGGAAACGAAGATGACCAATTTGACTGGACTGAAGGATGGTCTGGAACTAACACTAATTGGTACGGTAAATTAGATTTCGAAAAAGGAAACAGAGGAATTGAAGCGGATAACTTTGAATTAGGATATGCTAATACTCCAATTGCTAACCCTTCTATCACTAACTTAACGCTAGTAGGACCTGGAAGCGCACCAACAACTGGAACATGGTTAGAAAATGATGCCATGAAATTAAGAAGAGGAACTAAAGGGATCTTTACAAACTTATTCTTTAGTGGATGGGCTGTAGGTTTCAATGTTGAAAATGACGAAACTATTGCATTTATTCCTACTGCATTAAAAGCAGTAAACGTTAACTTTACTACTGACGTTACTGTGAAAACTAAAGGAAAATTAAATGCTGTTGCACCTGCGACAAGTGGATTATCTACTAACGTTTCTGCAATCGTAACTTCAGAAGGTACTTCTACTGGAGCTGGAAACGGAGCTGGAATGCCTGCATGGGCTACTGGTTGGTCTGTTGGATTCTAATCAAAAGCATATCATAAAATATACCCAAAACACCCTTTTAAAGAAGGGTGTTTTTATTTTGGTATAGTATTTGATTTTTTTTGTATATTTACTAAACAAAATAAAGCTATGGCAAAAAATTACTTTTATATTGCAACCTTATTGGTTTTTTTCTTTTCTGTGAGCCTTAGTGCTCAAGATGCAAAGCAACAAACAAAACTACAGGAATCCTCCTTAATTGAAGGCTTGAATCTCTATCCGAACCCTGTGACTAATGGAAAGGTGTATGTTTCTACAAAAAATGATTCCAATAAAGAAATAATCATTTTTGATCTTTTAGGCAAAAAAGTACTTCAAACATTAATAAATTCAAAAGAACTAAATGTCTCCAGTCTTACCCCTGGTGTTTATATTATAAAGATTAATGAAGAAAACGCAACGGCTACCAGAAAACTTATTATCAGGTAAAAATTACGTTCGAAAAATAACTTAAATAGCTCCAACTTCAATTGGGGCTTTTTTTAATTCAAATCGGAATGTCTTTTAATAGCTAAAAGAGCTATTAAAATTTATACCTTTGTAAAAAAAATTCTTGATTACAGCTACTGATATATTTGCCATTTCGAGTCAAAAGCAATTTGAAAAAATTGCCTTAAAAGTATTTCGTTACCAACACGAAAACAACTTGGTCTACCGAGAATTTTGTGATCTCATGAAAGTAGAGCCTCAGAAAGTGAAGGCATTGCAACAAATTCCATTTTTACCCATTCAGTTTTTCAAAAGTCATGCGGTGGTTTCGAATACTAACCCAGTTCAAAACACATTTACCAGCAGCGGAACGACCGGAACGATAACGAGCAAACATCTGGTAACAGACACTTCTATTTATGAAGAAAGCTACCGCTTAGGATTTTCTCAGTTTTACGGAAACATCGAAGACTATGTAGTTTTAGCCTTACTACCTTCTTATCTGGAAAGAGAAGGATCCTCCTTGATTTATATGGTCGAAGATCTAATCGCGCTATCCAATCATGACGAAAGTGGTTTTTATTTGCACAATCATGATGAACTAATAAAGAAATTAACTGCATTAGACCAGTCTGGCCAAAATGTTATTCTTATCGGAGTCACTTTTGCTTTATTGGATCTAATTGAAAAACATCAATTTCAATTGCAAAACACCATCATAATGGAAACAGGCGGTATGAAAGGCAGACGAAAAGAAATGATTAGGGAAGAACTGCATCAGCAGCTTTGTCGAGGCTTTGGCGTGACAGCGATTCATTCTGAATATGGAATGACAGAATTACTTTCTCAAGCCTATTCCTTAGGAGAAGGTGTGTTTGAGTGCCCTGCTTGGATACAAATCCTCATTCGTGATACTGAAGATGCGCTGACCTATATTCCGCAAGGAAAAACAGGTGGAATAAACGTAATTGATTTGGCTAACATTAATTCCTGTTCTTTTATTGCCACGCAAGATCTGGGCAAAAAAAATCCCAACAACTCTTTCGAGGTATTGGGACGTTTTGATAATTCTGATATCCGAGGCTGCAACCTTATGGTGCTTTAAAAAATAAATTCGGTTATTTATTGAACAGTTAACCAGATTTATAATTAAACTATTCTTACCACAAAATAATTCTTCTTCCCACTTTGCAATAATACAAATTGATCGTTGATTAAATCTTTAGAAGAAAGAACAAAATCTTCACTTACCTTTTCTTTATTAATCGAAATAGAATTTGCTGTCAACGCACGTCTTGCTTCTCCATTTGACTTAAAAAATCCTGTTTTTTCATTCAAAAGGGCAATAACCTCAATTCCAGATTCCATTTCTGCTCTAGGAATTTCCGCTTGAGGAACACCATCAAATACTTCTAAGAAAGTCGCTTCATCTAGTTCTTTCAAATCATCGGCTGTAGCATTTCCAAAAAGGATGTTAGAAGCCTTGATAGCTTTTTCTAATTCTTCTTTCGAATGAACAAAAACTGTTAACTCTTCGGCTAATTTGCGTTGCAACACTCTTAAATGTGGTGCTGTTTTATGTTCTTCGATTAAAGCTTCAATTGTATCTTTATCTAAAAAAGTAAAAATCTTGATGTACTTTTCCGCATCAACATCGGTCGTATTTAACCAAAACTGGTAAAACTTGTACACAGATGTTTTATCAGCAGTTAACCAAACATTCCCACCTTCGGATTTACCAAATTTAGAACCATCCGCTTTTGTAATCAAGGGACAAGTCATTGCGTACGCTTTTGCCTCTTCCCCTATATTCATACGACGCACTAATTCAGTTCCAGTAGTGATATTTCCCCATTGGTCTGAACCACCCATTTGCAACAAACAGTTGTATTCTTTATGTAAATGATAAAAATCGTATCCTTGAATTAATTGGTATGTAAACTCTGTAAACGACATTCCTTCTCCTTCACCTGCTAATCTTTTCTTTACAGAATCCTTAGCCATCATATAATTTACGGTGATACGTTTACCCACATCACGAGCAAAGTTGACGAAAGACAACTCTTTCATCCAGTCGTAATTATTCACTAAAACTGGTGCATTTACAGCATCTGAATTAAAATCTAAGAAACGAGACAATACCCCTTTTATTCCTTCTACATTATGATTTAAAGTCGCTTCATCGAGAAGGTTTCTTTCATCTGACTTTCCAGAGGGGTCACCAATCATTCCTGTCGCACCACCTACCAAAGCAATGGGTCTATGCCCAAAGTTTTTTAAGTGTACCAAAAGGACGATAGGAACTAAACTCCCAATATGCAAAGAATCAGAGGTAGGATCAAACCCTATATAAGTAGTGGTCATTTCTTTTAAAAGTTGTTCTTCGGTTCCTGGCATAATGTCGTGAACCAATCCGCGCCACTGCAATTCGGAAATAATATTTTTCATTTTCTAAAAATCAATTTCCACAAAGATAGTTTTAATTGGATAATTTGAAAATCAATCGGTCTAAAAATCCAACAATCTAATTATCTTTACAAAATGATTTTAGTAACAGGAGGAACTGGTTTAGTGGGAGCGCATTTATTGCTGTATTTAATAGAATCCGAAAATATCGGAGCTGCAAAAATACGGGCTATTTATCGGAATTCGGAGACGATCAAAAAAACGAAATCCCTATTCCAACTTTATAACAAATCAGGTTTATTTAACGCCATAGAATGGGTAGAGGGAGACATTATTGACATCACAACATTAGAGCATGCCTTTATAGGAATTGATTATGTCTACCATTGTGCTGCCTTAATTTCATTTGATCCAAAAGACGAAGACGTACTACGCAAAACCAATATTGAAGGGACGGCAAACATTGTAAATTTTTGCCTTGCCAAAGGAATTAAAAAATTATGTTACATCAGCTCGACGGCGGCATTAGGTGACCTAGCAAGCACCGCAACGATTATTACGGAAGAAACAGAATGGAATCCAGAAAAACCACACAGCGATTACGCTATTTCTAAATATGGCGCTGAAATGGAAATCTGGCGAGGCCAGCAAGAAGGCTTAGATGTTATAATTGTAAATCCTGGAATTATTATTGGCCCCGGTTTTCAAGAACAAGGAAGTGGCCTACTTTTTAAGGCAGTTGCAAAGGGATTACGTTATTATACGCTTGGAGTAACCGGATTTGTGGCGGTAAGTGATGTGGTAAGAATGACTGCTCAATTGATGAAAAGCGAAATCAGGAACGAACGTTTTATCCTGATTGCAGAAAACATATCCTTTCAAGATATAATAAACACTATTGCTGACGCATTGAAGGTAAAAAGACCTTCCCGTCAAATGAAACCGTATTTAATAGAAATGGGCTGGAGACTAGATTGGATTTTAGCAAATGTTTTCAATAAAAAAAGAAAATTAACTCAAACTACCGCTAAAGCATCCTATTCTATACATGAATACTCCAATGAAAAGATTAAAATGACATTAAAAACTAATTTCACAGACGTCCACCAGTATATTAAGGAAATTTCAAACTTATAAATTCATTACTTTATTTACTTTGCAAAGCATTTCTTCTCATTTTTCTGACAATACCTCCCTTTTTTAGTACTATAGAATCTTTTTTTATCGAGCTAGGCTTGATTCGTTTTATGGAATCAGCTTTTGCCTTTGCTTCTTTTTTCTCTTGCCTTTTTACTACTGAATCCATGACTACTTTCTTAGATTCAATACGTTTGATAACCTCATCATACATTTCTTTGTAGTCAATATAATTAGAAGCGTAATAAATATTGCTTTGCGCAAATTGTGTACTATCAATTTTAAACTTTTTATAAATGTACTTAGAAGGACTAATTTCATAAGTCACTGCTGATGTTGGTATTTGATATTTTACAGCATCCAAAATCGACAAATCATATATTACATCTATCATCTTATCTTTTGGTATAAGATTGTCGGGCTTATTTACCGCATCTTCTTTACAGCTAATAAAACCAAGTAAAATGGTCAAAAGTAACAGTTTCTTTATCATCTATTTTATCTATTAGCGATCAAACAAGAGTCTTTTTCCTGCACGAATATTTTTTACTTTAAAAGCATTATAGACTAATTGGCCATTTACAAAAGTGTGTGTAATTCTCGATTTGAATGTAAATCCTTCAAATGGTGACCATCCGCATTTAGCAAATATATTCTCTTTCTTTACGCTCCAAGGTAAACCTGGATTTACGATAACTAAATCGGCATAATAGCCTTCTTTTATGAAACCACGCTTTTCTATTTTGAATAATTTAGCAGGATTGTGACACATTTTCTCCACAATTTTCTCAATGCTAATTTTCCCTTGATGATGAGCCTCAAACATTGCCACGACCGCATGTTGCACTAACGGACCTCCTGAAGGAGCTTTTAGATACGGTTGTTGTTTTTCTTCTAATGTATGTGGTGCATGGTCTGTTGCGATCACATCGATTCTGTCATCCAATAAAGCCTCCCAAAGTACTTTACGATCATTGGCTGTCTTAACTGCAGGGTTCCATTTAATCAGATTTCCTTTTGTCGCGTAATCCTCATTAGTAAACCATAAATGATGAATACAAACTTCGGCTGTAATTTTCTTTTCTTCCAATGGAATTTTGTTCGTAAACAAATCCATTTCTTTGGCAGTAGAAAGATGAAAAACATGCAAACGAGCTCCTGTTTTTTTAGCCAAGGCAACCGCTTTAGAAGAAGAGATATAACAAGCCTCTTCACTACGAATCAGGTGATGCACAGTAACAGGTACATCCTCGCCATATTCTGCTTTATATTTCTCTGTATTATTTCTTATTGTCTCTTCATCTTCACAATGAACGGCAATAAGCATCGGTGTACTGGAAAATATTTTTTCCAGAGTATCTTCATTATCAACTAACATATTACCCGTTGAAGACCCTAAAAATATTTTTATACCAGCAACATTTCTTGGGTTTGTTTTCAAGACTTCTTCCAAGTTGTCATTTGTCGCTCCCATCATAAACGAATAGTTCGCATACGATTTTTCGGCAGCAAGCTCGTATTTTTGTTCTAATATTTCTTGAGTAACCGCGTTAGGAATTGTGTTGGGTTGCTCAATATAAGTTGTAATCCCACCTGCAACGGCAGCTCTAGACTCTGATTCTATATCCCCTTTATAGGTTAAGCCCGGCTCCCTAAAATGCACTTGATCATCAATTGCTCCCGGAATAAGGTAATTGCCTTCAGCATCAATAATTTGACAGTCTGATGATTTAGCACTAATGCTTTCTGCAATTTCAACAATAATATCATTCTCAATCAAAACATCACCCTCAAAAATCACTCCCTCATTTACTATCTTGGCATTCTTAATTAAAATACATTTCATTGTATATTTGCTTATAAACTATTAACTAATTTTTTTAATCGTAGAGAAATTACTCCAAAAACAGCTTCAACAATTATTGAATTACTCATTTTTGACACCCCTTTTGTTCTGTCCGTAAAAATGATTGGCACTTCGACAATATTGAATTTTTTACAAAAAGTCCTGTATTTCATTTCAATCTGAAACGCATAACCAACAAATTTTATTCTATTGAGGTCGATTCCTTCAAGAACCTCTCTTTTATAACAGACGTAGCCTGCTGTAGCATCATGGATCTTCATCCCAGTAATAATTTGAACATATACCGATGCAAAATAAGACATCAATACCCTGTTTAATGGCCAATTGACTACATTTACTCCTGTAACATATCGTGAACCAATTGCTAAATCAGCATTTCCAAAATGACAAGCGTTGTATAATTTTTCTAAGTCATTCGGATTATGAGAAAAATCAGCATCCATTTCAAAAATAAAACTGTATTTTTTTTCTAATGCCCATCTAAACCCGTGTACATATGCTGTTCCTAGTCCCGCTTTCGTTCTTCTATTCTCTAAGAATAGACGATCCGCAAATTCTGTTTGAAGCAATCTGACTTTATCTGCGGTCTTATCCGGAGAATTATCGTCAACAATAAGAATGTCAAAAGGTTTGTGTTGAGAAAGCACCGACCTGATTATGCTTTCAATATTTTCAATTTCGTTATAGGTAGGAATTATAACAATACAGTCGTTCATATTTCTAGTAATTTCAACGCAAAAGTAACGTTTTTATGGCATTTGATTCATAATAAAATTATAATAAAAAGATTGATATAAAAAATTAGTAATTTTGCAGCGCTATGATTGAACACCTACTTCATCCAAGAATAACAGAAAGCAAAGATTGGGCGACCATTTTATTTGTCTTGGCATTTGCTATTATCGCAATTACTAAATCAGTTTATGAAAATAGATTTAGCGATTTTATGAATTTGATCTTTTCAGATAAATATTCTAATGTATATCGCGATGGAAGCCATCTAAAAGGCAGTTTTACCATTTCGCTTTTTCTTGTGCAAGTAATTTCCTTTGCCTTTTTCATCCAGCTTTCCCTAAGCTTTTTTGGATATGGCTCAAAGACAGACTGGATCCTTTACATTCAAATTATTACGTTTTTGATATTTTTCATTTTATCTAAATTTCTGGTCGAAAAAATTATCGCTACTGCATTTAATATTGAAGAGTTTGTTGAACAATTTAATCTTCAAAAGGTTACTTACAGAACGTATATTGGTCTATTTATCTTACCTATCAACACGATATTGTTTTATTACGATACAATATCAAGAAATATTTTATTAATAATTATATCTATAGTATTGATAATCAATGTTTTTGCATATTTGCTTTCAATAAAAAAATATCAAAATTTAATATTCAGTAAGATGTTTTATTTTATTTTATATCTTTGCGCTCTCGAAATAGCCCCTTATTTTTTCATGCTATTTATGTTTAAAAAAGGAGGCGCTTAGAAAATGTTAAAATATGAAAGTGAAAACAATTTTGGTGTCACAGCCCGAGCCTAAAGTAGAGAATTCTCCTTACTTTGAACTCCAACAGAAGCATAAAGTTAAAATTGATTTCAGACCTTTTATCCATATAGAAGGAGTTAATGCCAAAGAGATTAGACTGCAAAAGATCGATCTTAATAATTATACAGCAATTATTTTAACTAGTCGAAACGCAGTAGATCATTTCTTTAGAGTAGCTGATGAAATGCGTTTCAAAGTACCCGAAGGATTGAAATACTTCTGCCAATCTGAAGCAGTAGCCTTTTATTTGCAAAAATATGTTGTTTATAGAAAACGTAAAATTTACGTTGGCCCTAAGGATTTTGCAGATTTATCTCCATTGATAAAAAAATACAAAGACGAGAAATTTCTTTTACCAGCCTCAGATCAATTAAATGCTGATGCAACAATCACGCTTAATGGATTAAAAGTAGACTGGACTCCAGGTATTTTTTACAAAACAGTGATGAGCGATCTTTCTGATCTAGCAGATGTCTATTATGATGTATTGGCCTTCTTTAGTCCAACTGGAATTAAATCTTTATTTAAAAACTTTCCGGACTTTAAACAAAATGATACTAGAATAGCTGTTTTTGGAAGTACTACTCAAAAAGAAGCGTTAGACAATGGTTTAAGAGTTGATATTCTGGCTCCATCACCAAATACGCCTTCGATGACAATGGCTTTAGAAAAATATATTATTGAAGCGAATAAGGGAAAATAATGCCCGACCTCGATCTTAAATAAAAACTAAAAAAACCATCTGGACAACAGATGGTTTTTTTTATGCTCAATTCCCACCTAAAACGAACTCTTCTTCTTCGACACAAGCTTACTCTTGATCTCCAATTTACACCAAAAACAAGTACAACATAGTCCAAACTAATTTTTGTCACATCGAGCGAAGTCGAGATGCAATAATGGTTCTCGACTCCGCTCGAACTGACAATTGGACTGTTTTACAACTAGTACTGGTATTAATTAAAAACACCTCTAAATAAAGCTCAAATACGCTTTAATTAGTTGTTTTTGTTTAATTTTGATTTTCAATTACAACTAAACACCTTGGTTTTAGTTCTAAAATAAAAGCTATGAAAATAAACTCCATGGTAGTAGAAATAGATGGAATCGATAAAGAAATTTTAAGATTCCTAATGGAAGACGCCCGAAAACCAATCCTTCAAATCGCAAACAAAATTGGAATTTCAGGAGCTGCGATTCATCAGCGGTTGAGAAAGCTAGAGCAATCTGGTGTAATCTCAGGATCAAAATTTGTAGTAAACCATAAAGTTCTTGGTTACAATACCATGGCTTTTGTTGGAGTATATCTAGACAAAGCAGCGCGAAACCTTGAAGCTGTTAAAGAACTAAAGAAAATCCCAGAAGTACTAGAGTGCCATTACACCACCGGAAACTGGTCTATCTTAATTAAAATTATCTGTAGAGACAACCAACATTTAATGAATTTACTAAATACCAAAATTCAAACAATAGAAGGCGTTTCTAGAACAGAAACGTTCATTTCTTTGGACCAACAAATTGATAGACAAATCCAACTGTAAAAAGCTAAAAAAAGGAAATTCCAAATTCCAATCGTAATGCATTGGAATTTGGAATTTAGAATATTGATTTTTTTAGTCTCTCCGACTACCACCTCCCATATAAATGGAAACGTAATATAATAAAGTAGCAATAGATCCCAACGCGGCCACTACATAAGTTCTGGCAGCCCATTTCAAAGCATCTTTGGCTCCATCATGCTCTTGTTGCGTAAGCATTCTTTTATTCTCTAACCAAGCCAACGCACGATGACTAGCATCATACTCCACCGGTAAAGTTACTATTGAAAAAATAGTGGTTGCCGCAAAAAGCACAATTCCAAAAAGCAATAACTGCGGAAAACTATTCATCAATAAAATTCCACCTATCAAAATCCATTGCATATACGACGATGCCACATTTACAAAAGGAACTAACTTAGAACGCATGGTTAACCATTGATAGCCCACGGCATGTTGCACCGCATGACCACACTCGTGCGCTGCTACAGCTGCCGCAGCCGCATTGCGCTGATTGTACACTGCCTCGCTTAGATTCACCGTTTTATTAACTGGATTGTAATGATCTGTCAATTGCCCAGCTACCGAAATCACTCGCACATCGCGAATCCCATTATCAGCCAGCATCTTCTCAGCAATTTCAGCACCGCTCATTCCGTTTTGCAGCTGCATTTTAGAATAATGTTCAAATTTGCTTTTCAGTCTAGAACTTACTGCCCAGCTTGCCAGCATAATTGCACCTGCAAGAATTAAATAACTCATTCCCATATATTTTGTTTTTTGTTTGCTTCTTGTTTAAAGTTACAACTTACAATGCAAATTCTACACCAAATTTTAAGAATGTCAATTTGGCATCATGTAAATCAAATCTCAAATTCCAACACAAAAACCATTTATATAAAAAAAATGAAACACATAAAATCATAGGTTTCAACATTCTTTACACTCTTTTAGAAAGCTCGCTTTTTAACATAGTTCTATAAAATTCTATGAATAATAATGCCAAACACAAGTACAGTATAGTCCGAACTAATTTTTGTCACATCAAGCGGAGTCGAGATGCAATAGTGGTTCTCGACTCCGCTCGAACTGACAATTGGGCTGTTTTATAAATAGCATTGGTATAAAATGACTTCTTGCAATCCACTTCCCTATGAATCTATGTGTTTAAAAATTAAAAAAAATCCCAATCATAATGAATTACAATTGGGATTTAGAATTTTAAAAAATGGTGCTAATACGCTTAGCCAACCAAATTAATGATCTTACCAGGTACAATAATCACTTTATTTGGTGTTCTACCTTCTAGTTGTTTTATCGTTCTTTCGTCTTTCATAATGATTTCCTCGATTTGATCTTTGGTTAAATCCAAAGGCAATTCGATAGTGAAACGCATTTTTCCGTTAAAAGAAACCGGATATTCTTTACTACTTTCTACCAAGTGTTTTGGTTCGAAAACAGGAAAAGGAACCGTTGCAATAGAACCTTTATTTCCCAATAACGACCACAACTCTTCGGCGATGTGTGGCGCATAAGGTGAAATTACGATTGCCAATGGTTGTAGAATAGCACGAGAATGACAACCTTGAGTTGACAATTCATTCACACAAATCATAAATTGTGAAACCGAAGTATTGAAAGAGAAATTCTCAATATCATCTGCCACTTTTTTAATGGTTTTGTGTAATGTTTTTAAGTTGTCTTTTGTTGGTATGGCATCAGTAACAATCAAATTGTGTTCGTCAAAATACAAACGACACAGTTTTTTCAAGAAACCGAAAACTCCCGAAATCCCCGCTGTATTCCATGGTTTCGCTTGTTCTAATGGCCCTAAGAACATTTCGTATAAACGTAAAGTATCTGCTCCATATTCATTACAAATATCATCTGGAGTAACTACATTGTATTTCGATTTTGACATTTTTTCTACTTCGCGAGTCACGATGTATTTACCATTTTCATCAAGAATGAATTCAGCGTCCTTATAATCTTCTCTCCATTTCTTGAAAGCTTCAATGTCTAATTCATCAGATGAATTTACCATTGAAACATCCGCGTGTAACTCATTTACGTTCACTCCATCAACATCTAATTCATTAACAGAATCACCATAAATTGTAAACTCAGTCGTATTACTATTTGTCAATTTAAATAAATAAGTCGCTAATTCATTTAATATCAGATTCTTTTCGCCAGCAAAAACAACGTCTTGTCCTCTATGAAAAGAAAGCTGAAAATCATCAACATCATATCTCTTTTTACATTTTTCAAATTCTTTATAATATTTAGAACTAATGAAGATTGGCGTATTATAGATATTTTTTCCAACTGTATCATTTCCAAAATCATCTCTATGTCCAGAAACACTTGTAATCATTAATCGATATACAAAAGCACTAGTCCCCAAGATCATTCCTTGATTGATCAATTTCTTGAATGGCTCTTCAGTAGGCGCAAAACCTTTATCTTTTAGAAATTTATTCCAAAAACGGGAGTACAATAAGTGACCTGTTGCATGTTCGTTACCGCCAATATATAAATCGACACTTTCCCAATAGGCTAAAGCTTCCTTGCTTGCAAATTCGTTTTCATTCTTTGGATCCATATAACGCATCCAGTAAAATGAACTTCCTGCCCAACCTGGCATCGTATTCAATTCTAAAGGAAATACAGTCAAATGATCTACTAAATCAGTATTAACCACTTCATTTTTAGTCGTGTCCCAAGCCCAAACTTCAGCGTTTCCTAAAGGTGGCAAACCATCTTCTGTAGGTAAATACTTTTCTACTTCTGGTAGTACAATTGGTAAATATTTCGCATCGATCATTTGCGGCAAGCCATTTACATAATAAACAGGAAACGGTTCTCCCCAATATCTTTGGCGAGAGAAAACAGCATCACGCAAACGGTAATTTGTTTTTCCTTTTCCTTGATTTATTTTTTCTAAGGCTTCAATTGCTTTGTAGGTTCCTTCTTTATATCCTAATCCGTTTAAGAAATCAGAATCTACTAATTTGAAACCTTCTTTAGATCCAAAAGCAGCTTCTGAAATATCTTTATCAAAAATATTTTTGATTGCTGGCATTCCACTTTGTCCTTTGAAGAAATTGGCAAAAGCATAATCTCTTTCATCTCCGCAAGGAACGGCCATAACAGCTCCAGTTCCATAACCTGCCAAAACATAGTCTCCTATCCAAACTGGAATAGGTTCTTTTGTAAAAGGATGCTCTGCGTACGCTCCTGTAAATACTCCTGAAATGGTTTTTACATCAGCCATACGCTCTCTTTCAGAACGCTTTGCCGTTTTTTCTATATAATTGCTAATCGCTTCTTTTTGTTCTGGAGTCGTAATTTGGGCAACTAATTCATGTTCTGGTGCCAAGGTCATAAACGTAACTCCAAAAATAGTATCAGGACGTGTAGTGAAAACTGCAATTTTCGCATCTGAATTCTGAATATTAAATTCGACTGTAGCGCCAACTGATTTCCCAATCCAATTTCTCTGACTTTCTTTGATGCTTTCGCTCCAGTCAATATCATTTAGTCCTTGTAACAAACGTTCCGCATAAGCGGAGATACGCATGCTCCATTGTGTCATTTTTTTACGAACCACGGTGAATCCACCGCGTTCTGAAACCCCGTTTACGATTTCGTCATTTGCCAAGACTGTTCCTAATCCTGGACACCAGTTTACTTCAGTCTCTGCTAAATAAGTCAATCGGTATTGTAACAAAATTTTCTGCTGTTGCTCTTTTGCGAAAGCATTCCATTCGCTTGACGAAAAAGATTCGATACTATCATCACAAACTGCATTAACTGTAGCATTTCCTTCTTTTTCAAAAATAGCCACCAAGGTTGAAATATCTTCCGCCTTATCGTTGTCTTTGTTATACCAAGAATTAAATAATTGGATGAAAATCCATTGGGTATGTTTGTAATAATCTGGATTAGAGGTACGCACTTCCCTACTCCAATCGAATGAAAATCCAATTTTGTCGAGTTGTTTTCTATATCCAGCAATTTTATTTCCTTCTTTATCATAACCACCATCAATATTTACTGAAGTGGTATCTTCCGGACGTTGCCCTGTTTGAATCGCATATTGTTCAGCCGGCAACCCAAAACTGTCATAACCCATTGGGTGTAAAACATTAAAACCTTGATGTCTTTTATACCTCGCATACACATCTGAAGCTATATATCCCAGAGGATGTCCTACGTGCAGCCCTGCTCCTGATGGATAAGGAAACATGTCTAACACATAATGCTTTGGTTTCTCAGAGTTGTTTACAGCAGCAAAAGTTTGATTTTCTGCCCAATATTTTTGCCATTTGGCTTCTATCTCGTTCGGATTGTATTTCATTTTAGGTGACAAAGTTACAAAGTGACAAAGTTTCTTAGACTTTCACTCCTGAATTATAAAGTTGCAAATTTACGTTTATTGTACGAAAATTGAAACTTTGGACGTTATTAACTTCATATAAAGAAATTCTTTATTATTTTTACCCCATAATTAAAGTAAACTATGAGTTCTTCATTTGATAGGTTTCAAAAACGCAGGTTAATTTCCTCTTATTTCTCGGTTGTTCTAAGTGTATTCTTAGTACTGTTCCTATTGGGAATATTAGGCCTTTTTATTATAAATTCTAAAAAACTAGCTGACGACTTTAAAGAAAAAATTGCCATGACGGTATTTTTCAAAAATGAAGCTAATGACAGTATTTTAAAAGCCTTTTCGAAGGAGTTAAAAGTTGCTCCGTACGCAAAATCTACAGTTTATGTGACTAAAGAACAGGCTGCAAAACAACATACCGATATAATAGGTGAAGATTTTATGACATTTTTGGGCGAAAATCCATTGCAAAACTCATTCGACATTCACCTAAAAGCAGATTACGTTGAAAAGGATTCCATTGCTAAAGTGGAGAAAAAATTGCGACTAAATCCTATGATCTCCGATATTGTTTATGATAAACAATTAGTGAATTTAGTGAACGACAATATTAAAAAAGTGAGTATGTGGATTTTAATAATCAGCGGATTCCTTACTTTTATTGCTGTTTTATTAATTAACAGTTCGTTGCGACTATCGATTCACTCGAACCGATTTATCATTAAAACCATGCAAATGGTGGGAGCAACAAAATCATTTATCAGAAAACCGTTTGTCATGCGTAGTATCAAACTAGGAATGCTAGGCGCTACTTTAGCCATTATTGCTTTGATTGGCGTATTAATTTATGTCGAAACTAGCTTCCCTGATTTAGGAATTCTTGACAACAAAGTTCTTATCGCGGGTGTATTATTGTCCGTATTAGGGATTGGTGTTTTGATTACTTGGTTAAGTACTCATTTTGCGACGCAGAAATTCTTGAATTTGAGAACAGACGATCTATATTAATCTAAGATTTAGGATTTCAGAATTTAAAAAGTAAAAAAGCATAAATGAAAGATAAAGACACAAAACAAGATTTTCTTTTTGGAAAAATAAACTATACCATTTTACTAATTGGTATAGCAGTAATTGCTCTCGGATTCATTCTAATGTCTGGCGGAGGAAGCGATGACCCTAATGTATATAGCGATGCTATTTTTAATTTTAGAAGAATTCGTCTCGCTCCAACAACCGTTTTAATCGGTTTTGGAATTACAGTGTACGCCATATTGAAAAATCCAAAGAAAGCATAAATGAATACATTACAAGCGATTATCCTTGCTATTATCGAAGGGATTACTGAGTTTTTACCCGTTTCTTCTACTGGACATATGATTATCGCTTCTTCCTTTTTTGGGATTGCAAGTGATGATTTTACAAAACTTTTTACCATTGTAATTCAATTGGGAGCTATTCTCTCCGTTGTTGTTTTGTATTTTAAACGCTTTTTTCAAACTTGGGACTTCTATTTTAAATTGTTTGTTGCTTTTATTCCTGCTGTAGTTCTAGGATTATTATTCAGCGACATGATCGATGAATTATTAGAAAGCCCTGTCACGGTTGCCGTTTCTCTTTTACTTGGTGGTATTGTTTTACTAAAAGTAGATGATTGGTTTAATCATTCAGAGGACACGAAAGTCACCTACCTAAAAGCATTTAAAATTGGGTTATACCAATGTTTAGCAATGGTTCCCGGAGTTTCTAGAAGTGGTGCAAGCATTGTGGGTGGAATGTCCCAAAAACTAGCCCGCACATCGGCAGCTGAATTTTCATTCTTTCTTGCTGTTCCTACCATGTTTGGTGCAACTGCAAAAAAATGTTACGACTATTACAAAGATGGTTTTGTCTTGACTCATGACCAAATCAATTTATTGATTATTGGTAATGTTATAGCTTTTATAGTGGCGCTTTTAGCTATTAAAAGTTTTATCGAATTTTTAAGTAAAAAAGGTTTTAAAGTTTTTGGATATTACCGAATTGCTGCCGGAATTATTTTACTGATTATTCATTTTTTCATTCATCCCCTGACTATCATTTAATGACAGACGAAGACTACTTAAACGGACAAATTTTATTGATTGACAAGCCTTTGAATTGGACTTCCTTTCAGGCGGTAAATAAATTAAAATATGCGCTGATTAATAAACTGGGACTTCCTAAAAAAATTAAAATTGGTCATGCAGGAACTTTAGATCCGCTAGCTACAGGTTTGCTTTTAGTTTGCACCGGAAAATTCACTAAACGAATTACAGAACTTCAAGGTCAAGCCAAAGAATATACTGGTACTTTTTTTATTGGAGCCACAACTCCGTCCTACGATTTAGAAACTGAAATAGACAAAACATTCCCTACTTCACATATAAACGAGGCTTTAATTCATGAAACGGTAAAGCAGTTTTTAGGAGAAATAGACCAAATTCCCCCTATTTATTCCGCGATAAAAAAAGAAGGCGTTAGACTATATGAGCATGCTCGCGCAGGCAACGCAGTAGAAATTGCATCTCGAAAAACTACGATTCACGAATTTGAAATCACCAGAATTGCACTTCCTGAAATTGATTTCAGAGTGGTTTGCAGCAAAGGGACTTACATCCGTTCTTTAGCTTTTGATTTTGGAAAGGCAATGAATTCAGGATCCCATTTGACCGCCTTACGCCGTACAAAAATTGGAGATTATGATGTAAAAGATGCTGTGGATGTCGTTGTATTCGAAGATAATTTAGAATCAAAATAACCCTTTTTTGAAACGTCTAAAAACGATATTATTCGCACTATTTTTTTGCGGAAGTCTTTTTGCTCAAGACAAGAAAATCACTTATACTCAATTTGACGTCACATTAGCCTTAACCGGAAACCCTAAAAGAGGAGAAGTTGATCCTTATACCAATACAAAAGAATCTTGGTTCCTTCCCGACGGTATTGGAACAAAATTAGGCTATGGTCTACGTTATAAAAAATGGGTTTGATTAGGAATTCATAGCGGATTAATCTGGGATTGGTCAAACAAATTAGTGGTTACCCCTGTTTTTGCTAATTTAAGATTTAGTCCAAGTATAAGTGACGAAATCAGAATTACACTCCAGCTAGGCCTTGGAAAAGCAATTGCATTAGGTCGCGGCAACTTAAATGGCGATTACAAAAAAATCAGTATCGGGATACAAAATGATGATGATATTTTAATTTTTATCGAACTCAATCATTATACTATTCCAATCAACAATCAAAGAGACTCAGGAAATATAAGTTTAGGGATTTCCTTAATCAGCTTCTAAATAGAGTTATTCTTCTTCCTTGTCTAAATCAAGCATCATCCAAATAATTTCTTCTTGCGAAGACAAGCCTTTATCGTGGAAGTACCACAATTGTAAATCGGATTTTGCCGTTTCATCAATAGCACCATGTTCTTTTTTATAATTCTCAATTAAATCAATAGCTCCTTTAGGTCGAGGCCCCCAATGCGCCAATGCGCCACCAGTTTCTCTATTGATGACGATAAGTTTTGGAATCGCTTTGCCTTTATTCGTTAAAAACAAATTCATTAACTCTTCATTTTCATCACGCAAAACAATTTTCATCTCTATTTTCCCATCAGCTGCGGCAACCATTTTATCAAAAACAGGAAGTAATTGAGCCGCATCTCCACACCAACCTTCAGAAATGACTAACCAAATGTATTCGTTTTTTAAGGCCCCCAATTTCTCCACATTCTCTTGCGGTATCTTTAAGGTTTTATCTAAACGATTCATACGCGTCTCATTTAAATGACTGTAATTAGTTAAAGCAGCTGACTGTTCATTGCCAGTAGATTTATCATCCTTTAGTAAATCTGAAACTAGTTTTCTATATTCGGAATAGGAATGACTGTTGAATAATGCTTTAGCAATCGATTTTCTCATGATTTCTCTTTATTTATGTAAAGTTAAAACAATTTACTAATTTTTAACATGACAAAAGTCACTTAAAAAAAAGCAAAACAGTAATTTTAGAACAAATAAAAAAAGGAAATGGATTTCAATTCAAAATCAATTGGGCTTGTTCTTTCAGGTGGAGGTTCTAAAGGTATTGCTCATGCGGGTGCGATTAAATTTTTAGAAGAGCAAAACATCCGTCCCACCAGGATCGCCGGCACAAGCGCAGGTGCAATTGTAGGTGCACTATATGCTTGGGGAAAGACTCCTGATGAGATTTTAGATTTTTTTAAGTCGGTTTATCTGTTTCAATGGAGGCATTTCACTTTTAAAAAAGCGGGCTTGATAGATTCTGAATCCTTTAAAGAATATTTTCACGCCATCTTCGACAATGCAGTCCTGGGCGAACTAAAAATTCCTACACAAATAACAGCAACCGATATGGTTAGAGGAAGGTTGAAAATATTTGAGTCGGAAACAAAAATTAGTGACGCCCTTTTAGCATCTTCTGCTTTTCCTGGAATTATATCGCCTTTTGAAATTAACGGAGATTTGTATAGTGATGGTGGGATTTTAAATCATTTCCCAACAGATATATTACAAGGTCAATGTGAAAATATAATAGGTGTATATGTCAGTCCGATACAAAAAATAGAAGCAAAAGATTTAAATTCTATCAGAGCAGTGACCACCAGAGCTTTTGATATTCTTTCTGCTAATACAAATACACAAAAATTTAACATCTGTGAATGGGTGATTGAACCTAAAGAACTCAGTATTTACAGCACTTTTGAGATGAATAAAGCAAAAATGGACGCTATTTTTAAAATTGGTTATGAAGCCGCCAAGATTTCCTTTGATAAACTAAATTTATAAAAACTAAGCGACACTATTTCAAAAAAAAAGAATATCACTATATTTGCACCAAACAACTCAACATACACATGAAATATAAAAGAATTCTTCTGAAATTAAGTGGTGAAGCTTTAATGGGCGACAGACAATACGGTATTGACCCAGTAAGATTAGCTGAATATGCCGAAGAAATCAAAAAAATTCACGATAAAGGGACAGAAATCGCCATTGTAATAGGTGGTGGAAATATTTTTAGAGGAGTTGCAGGAGCCAGTAATGGAATGGATCGCGTACAAGGCGACTACATGGGAATGCTAGCCACAGTTATTAACGGAATGGCTTTGCAAGGTGCATTAGAAGACAAAGGAATGCTTACCCGTTTACAAACTGCATTAAAAATTGAAGCAATTGCAGAACCATATATTAAAAGAAGAGCGGTGCGTCACCTTGAGAAAGGAAGAATCGTAATCTTTGGAGCGGGAACTGGGAATCCCTATTTCACAACAGATACCGCAGCTGTTTTACGCGGTGTAGAAATACATGCTGATGTAATTCTAAAAGGGACACGTGTTGACGGAGTTTATGATTCAGATCCTGAAAAAAATCCAGACGCTGTCAAATTTGATTTTATTTCTTTTGACGACGTAATTAGCAAAGGATTGAATGTAATGGATTCCACTGCATTTACATTAAGTCAGGAAAATAAATTGCCGATTGTAATTTTCGATATGAACAAACAAGGTAATTTATTAAAAATTTGTGAAGGAGAAAACATAGGAACAGTAGTAAATATATAATCCCCTAAATCCCGGAAGGGGACTTAAAAATTGGAAATAATGACTGAAGAAATTGAATTTATATTAGATAGTACTAAAGAATCGATGATCGGTTCTATTGCCCACTTAGAAAAAGAGTTTCTAAACATTCGCGCAGGAAAAGCATCTCCAGCAATGCTAGGAAGTGTTTTTGTGGATTATTACGGCTCAGCTACACCGCTTTCACAAGTGGCAAAACTAAGCGTTCCTGATGCAAGAACCATCACGCTTCAGCCTTTTGAAAGAAACATGCTTCACGCTATTGAAAAAGCAATCATGGTAGCAAACATTGGGTTCAACCCAATGAATAATGGTGACCTGATCATTATCAGTGTTCCGCCATTAACAGAAGAAAGAAGACGCGATCTTGCTAAACAAGCCAAAGTGGAAGCAGAAGACGCAAAAATAGGGGTTCGTAACGCTCGTAAAGATGCTAATTCTGATATCAAAAAATTAGAAAAAGACGGCACATCAGAAGACATTTGTAAAAGTGCCGAAGAAGAAGTTCAAATCTTAACCAATAATTATATCAAAAAAGTAGATGAACTTCTTGTTCATAAAGAAGCTGAAATCATGAAAGTATAACTTTCAACAAATCAATGGCATAATCCGTCCCGTTTACAAAGCGAGACGGATTTTTCTTATTCTTATTTCATACATAATACCATAATGTGCTTGTGGCCGTTTTGTACTAAACCTTTTTTATGAAGCATTTTTGTCTACTGTTTTTCTTTTTTACTTTTTCAGTCCAAGCTCAATTTCGGCTAAACGGAATTGTAAAAGAATCCATAACAAACAAACCGCTTGCTTTTGCCACCATCACTTCTGCTGCCGGTTTCACAACCATCTCTGACGTGGACGGAAAATTTAGTATTTTTTCAAAAAATAGTATTACCTCTTTTGACGTTTCCTACATAGGGCATTTTCGAATTACAGTCGCTGTTTTAAAAGAAAAAAATTATTACGCCGTTTTTCTAACGCCTAAAAGGGATGACTTAAAGGAAGTTTTTATTTCGAATACAAATCCTGCATTAGCCATTATAAAAAAGGTCATTGAAAATAAAAACAAAAATAATCCCCAATCAAGACTAAAAACTTTCGAATTCAAATCCTATAATAAACTGATTGTTTCCGCTAATCCTGACTCGTTAAAAGGAACTATTGACTCGGTATTTATTGAAAACTCAATTAGCAAAACCTTCTCTAAAATCGATTCCTCTGCTTATAAATTCAAAGAGATTATCAGCAAGCAACACTTATTTCAAACCGAGAAAGTCTCGCAATATCAGTTTGGAAACCAGAAATTAAAAGAAACGATTTTAGGAACAAAAATGGCCGGTTTTAAACAACCTGTTTATGAGATTTTAGGGTTCAATTTACAATCCTTTTCGGTCTATGATTCCAGTTATGAACTTTTCGAAACAAAGTACAACAGTCCAATTGCTAGGGATGCCTTAAGAGATTATAATTATAAATTACTTGACACCCTCGCGATAGATGGCAGAACGTCGTACATGATTTATTTTAAAAATAAAAAGAAAAGTAAGGCTTCAGGACTAGAAGGAGTGCTATATATTGATCAAACTAATTTTGCCGTTTCCAAGGCTATTATGCGAATAAAAGGAGTTCTTGACATCAGCGGAATCCATGAGTTCCAATACATAGCTCAAGAAAACATTTGGTTCCCCATTCGCAAAACGTTTAAAATTATAAAGGGAAAAAATGACGATGATATAAAAATCCTTGGTGGAACGATTCAATTTGACGGTGACGTTGAAAAAGACTTCCAAACCAGAAAAAAGACCCCTTCTGATTTTACGTATCTGCTGTCTAAAACCGATAACTTCGACATCCAGTATAATATTCCGCTGAAAATAAAACAAAGCTATATTTCTGTTGAAATAAAAGAAGATGCTATTAACAAACCAGAGCCTTTTTGGGACTCCTACCGAAAGGATAGTTTAGACATTCGAAGCCAAAAAACCTATTTGGCATTAGATAGTATCGCCATTAAAAGAAGAATTACAAGCCGCATTCGTTTTGGCAGAAAAGTCATCAACGGATTTTTACCTTTAGGATTTTTCGATATGGACTTGCGAAAAATTATCAGCTATAATAACTACGAAGGTTTTCGCTTGGGTTTTGGAGGCATAACAAATGACCAGTTTTTAAAAAATTTCAGAATTGAAGGCTATTCGGCATACGGCACAAAAGACGGGAATTTTAAATATAATGTAGGGTTGTCCGCTCGTGTGGGTCAATTTTCTGATTCCTGGATTGGTCTATCATACACTGACGACGTTAGGGAGATTGCCAATACTTTATATACTATCGAAAAAAGTCCTTTTAAACTCTACGATCCTCGACCTATAAACATTAGTACCTTTTACAACTATGTGAGTTGGAAAGCTTCTTTCAAGACTCAAATTATTCCAAAAACAGAAAGTCTTTGGACGCTCAATCGCTCAGAAATCGAACCCAAATTCAACTATGTCTATAATTTAAATAACAAACTATATACGAATTACATCATGACAACGGCTATGGTTTCGCTGCAATGGAGTCCTTTCAGTGACTATATGCAAACGCCAACGGGCAGAGTTGAAGTTGAAAAACGTTTTCCGAAATTTACTTTTCAGTTCACACAGTCCTTACCAAAAGTATTAGACAATGATTTTGAATTTAGCAAAATAGATTTTAAAACCGAATATGAGAAGAAATATTTGAATGGCCAAAAAACAAATTTACTATTCGAAGCAGGTTACGCTACAGGCGATATTCCGTTGACCCATTTGTACAATACTTCTCCAAATAATATTACAAAAGAAACCATCATTCAAAGAATCACCTTTGCAGGAAAAAACAGTTTTGAAACAATGTATTTCAATGAATTTTTCTCGAATGAGTTTGTTTATTTCCAATTTAAGCACGGCTTTAACAGAGTGACTATTTTCAAAAAAGTCAAACCTTCCTTAGTTCTAGTATCCAGAATGGCGTGGGGAAATTTACAAAAACCAGAGCAACATGCAGGATTAAATTACAAAACCCTTAATGAAGGTTATTTTGAATCTGGAATAGAACTCAATCAAATTTTTAAAGGACTAGGACTTACCGCATTTTACCGTTATGGCCCCAATCAATTGCTTCGATTTGAAGATAATATTGCCATAAAGCTGAGCTATGTTCTTAACTTGGGACTCTAGTGACTGGAAACAAACTTTAATCCAATAATTGAAGCAATTAAAGTCGTCAAAAAGAAGATTCTCCAAAAAGTAGCCGGCTCTTTGAATACAAGAATCCCTACCAAAACAGTTCCTACGGCTCCTATACCCGTCCACACAGCATAAGCAGTACCAATAGGTAATTCTTGGGTTGCCTTGTACAGCAATAGCATGCTTATACTTAGGCAAACTAAAAACCCCAACATCCAATACGTAGATTCGACACCTTTTGTTTCATTGGCTTTGCCTAAACAAGAGGCAAAACCTACTTCGAAGAATCCTCCAATGATTAATAAAATCCAATTCATAATTACGGTTTAATAATTAAAACAGACGGAACGCCAATCAACCAATCGCTATCTGAGTCCAGTACTGATTTCCAGCTTTCGAGGCTAATGAGCATTAAGTCCTGCTTTTCCAGAAAGGGCAAACTTACTAACTTATCTATAACTATTGATAAATTATCGGGATGTATTTGTTCTAATGAAGTCACGGCACTTTGAATAACAAAATTATTTTTTACATGTCCGTTTACATCTAAAACAGTGATTTTAGAATTGTTATTGTAAATTAATTTTTGGGCGTAATCAATTAAAAAAGAATCATCTGATTTAAAAATTGGAATAAACACATGATCTATATCTTGAAATTCTTTATCGATTAAAATTCCCAACGGCATCTTTGTTTTGGCAACAATTTGGCGGGTTCGTTCGTCAAAAGGAGAGTTTTCAAACAAGCCTTCCTTACCCGTAAATTTGTCAATCAATCGATCCGGGTTTATGATCCTAGTGGTAAACCCAATAACTTTCCCGAGAATAGTCCCTTCAAAAATAGATTTCCCTAAACCAACAAGCAATAAGTCATAATCCCCTTGATTTGCTACATCTACAATCTCCGACTCGATATCGATGGTTGCTTTAAAAATGGTCTCAATTTCTATACTCAACATTTCTGATTCTTCAAAGATAGGTAAGAAACTGTCTTTTTCTTTCTCTTCCAAGTTGAATGTATGCAGTTCATCACTTAGAGATAAATGCATTGCAGTAACAATGGAGCTGCTTTTTTGCTTTTTGGTTAGGCTATTCGCTAATCGCAGTAGTGATTTCCCTTTCTCGTTATTTCCAAATGAAAATAGTATTCTGTATTTACTATAGTTAATTATTTCTTCGGCATCAGGCACACTCTTGTCTTTAAACAAATAATTAATCAAATCTAAAGCAGGCCCGGTCATAAAAGTGGTCACCAGCGCCATAATAACCATCATCGTAAAAACTTCAGGAGTTAAAACCTTAAGCTCTAATCCTATATTTAATACTATCAGTTCCATTAGCCCTCTGGTGTTCATCAAAGCGCCAATCGTTAAGCTGTCTTTCCAGTTTTGCCCGACAAACTTTGCTGCCAAAGCGCTTCCCAAGAACTTACCCACAACAGCAACCATAATAATTGCTGCGGTAACTTTCCATAAATACGGATCATTTATAAGTCCGATTTCAGTTTTCAAACCTGTGAACACAAAAAACAAAGGCAACAAAAGTATCACCGAAACATCTTCTACTTTTTCGATAAATATCATTCGGAATTTAGAAACATCCGGCATAATTGATCCCATCATAAAAGCGCCAAAAAGGGCATGAATACCAATTACCTCTGTAGCGTAAGAAGAAAGAATTAGAAAAAGAAAGAAAATTGCCATAACGGGTTTCCCAATACTGTCTTTAGAACCGTACAAATCACCAATTCTTTTCAAAAACGGTTTTACGATAAAAATCATTGCCATAACGTATACGACAGCCAACGAAATGACATAAAGTGAACCCACAAAATCTCCTGCCTTAACAATCGCAATTACTACTGCTAATAAACACCAAGCCGTTATATCATCTGCGGCCGCACAGGTAATAACAATTGCACCTAATTTAGTCTTATGAATCCCTCTTTCTTGTACAATTCTGGCCAAAACAGGAAAAGCGGTGATACTCATGGCGATTCCCATAAACAAACTAAAAGAAAGAAACTCTACCCCCGCCGGAGCAAATTTATTATAAACAAAATAAGACAATCCTATTCCCAATGCAAATGGAATCACAATACTCGCATGACTGATTACTACTGCTTCGCTTGCTTTGTTTTTAAGTACTTTAATATCGAGCTCCATCCCTATAACGAACATAAAAAGAATTAATCCTATCTGACTAAGAAACTTTAAATTACCAAGGGATTCAACAGGAAACAAAGCAGCAGAAAAACCAGGAAAATACATTCCTACCAAAGAAGGCCCGAGCACGATACCAGCTATAATTTCACCAATAACAGTGGGCTGTCCAATCTTCTTGAAAATCCAGCCAAAAAGCCGAGCCATCAGGATAATCATTACAATTTGAGCCAAAAGTATAGCCAAAGGATCTTCAAAATTATGTTTCATAGACATAATAAAATCGTTCCAAGAACTATGAGTAGAGTCTGAGACAACCAATGCTTCTTTTCCTTCTAGTTCCTTTCCTTTATTAATTATCCAATAGATCAAAGCGGTGAAACCACCGGTCACCGTCAAATAAAACAGCGTGTTTTTATATTTTCTTAAATCCATTTTACACTCGTGTATTAACTTTACAAAATCACACAAAGATGTAAAATTCTATAATACGTTTTACAAGGCAAAATTTAATTTTTTAGCGAAATTAAAAAAGGAATCAAACAGTGGAAAGCGAACCATAAACCAGATAAAAAGATTTTCATAAATTATAGCTTTTGCGGTGGTATTCACTACCTTTGCACCCATTTTTAGTACACTTATGAAAAAGAAATTAAAAGTAGGGTTTTGGGAATTTATTGCCCGTATCGTACTTAAAAACCGAATCGTTATCCTTGGTGTTATTGTTTTTATAACGCTTTTTTTAGCACTGCAATGGAAAAACATACAGTTTTCGTTTACGGAAGCTAATCTACTGCCAGACAACCACATCATCAATAAAGAATACAACGCCTTTTTAGACAAATTTGGCGAAGAGGGAAATTTGATTGTTGTCGGTGTTAAAGACGATGCTTTTTTTACACCCAAAGCATTTGCTGCTTGGAATAAATTAACGACAGAAATAAAAGTACAAAAAGAAGTGGATCTGATTATTTCAATCAGTGACTTGAAGAAATTGCAAAAAAATGATTCCCTTCAAACTTTTGAATTAGTGCCGTTTGTTGACCAAGCAAAAACAGTTAATCAGGCGTACCTAAACACTATCAAAAAAGATTTATTCGAAAACATGCCCTTTTACGAGGGTCTCCTCTTCAATAAAAGAAACGGAACGATCCGCTCAGCAATCTATTTAGATAAAAAAATCGTCAATACAGCGCACCGTAAAGATTATATCGTAAATGATTTTATCCCAAAAATAGAAGCTTTCGAAAAAGAAACGGGCATTGATTTACGTGTTTCTGGGATGCCTTACATCAGGACATTGAATGCGATGAGCATCATGAGTGAAATTAGTTTATTCATTGGCGTTTCTTTATTGCTGACTTCGTTGATATTCTTTTTCTTTTTCCGTTCCTACAGAGCTACCCTAATTGCAATTATAATTGTAATCATAGGGGTTATGTGGACGTTTGGACTGCTTGGATTATTCCATTATCAAATCACCGTACTTACCGCGCTAGTCCCTACTTTGGTGATCGTAATCGGGATTCCCAATTGTATTTTCTTGACTAATAAATACCAACAGGAATATATTGCTCATGGAAATAAAGCCCGTGCATTGCAACGCGTAATTACAAAAGTAGGAACCGCTACCTTGATGACCAACTTAACTACAGCTGCCGGTTTTGCCACTTTTATCATTACTAATAGTGAGTTGTTGAAAGAGTTTGGTATCATTTCCTCATTAAGTATTGTTGCACTGTTTTTTTTATGCCTTATCATCATACCAATTTACTACAGCTATCAACCTGTTCCAAAAGAAAAACACCTGAGACATTTGAGCCGCAATTACACGAAAGTGTTCATGGCCTGGATTGAAAAAACGGTAAGATACAACAGACGACATGTCTATCTTGTGGCTATATTTTTATTTTTAATAAGCAGCATAGGTGCTTTCAAAATTAAAACATCAGGAAGTTTAATTGAAGACATGCCAAAAAATACAGGCTTCTTTAAAGATATTCTTTTTTTCGAAAAAGAATTTGACGGTATCATGCCACTTGAAATTACGATTGACACCAAAAGAAAAAAAGGAGTTATGAAACTCTCTACCTTAAGAAAGATGGATGAGCTTCAAGAGACGATAGAAGAAATTCCGGAGCTTTCAAAACCAATCTCTATTCTAAATTTGGTTAAATATTCTAAGCAGGCATACTACAATGGTAATCCTGAATATTACGAATTACCTACTTCTCAAGAGCAAAGTTTTATTTTGGGTTATGCAAAAAACGCATCTAAAAACACCCAAAATAACATCATGAAAAGTTATGTGGACAGCACGGGACAAGTAGCCCGAATTACCACCTTCATGAGAGACATTGGTACGGGAAACATGGCTAAAATAGAACAAAAACTACTTGATAAAACCAATAAAATATTCCCCTCTGATCGCTATAAAGTGGTAATGACTGGGAAAGCATTAGTTTTTGAAAAAGGAACAAAATACCTACTTGACAACTTAGTCAGCTCGCTTCTTTTTGCTGTATTTTTAATTTCATTGTTGATGATTTTCATGTTCCGCTCGTTTAAAATGGTGGTCATTTCGTTAATCCCTAATCTATTGCCGCTAATGATTACTGCAGGATTGATGGGCTATTTCGGCATTCCGCTTAAGCCATCGACGATCTTAGTTTTTAGTATTGCTTTCGGACTTTCAGTAGATGACACCATCCATTTCTTGGCCCAATACCGTCAAGAGTTAACTCGAAATAACTGGAAAATAAAAAAATCTGTTTTTGCGACACTAAAAGAAGCTGGAATCAGTATGTTTTACACCTCAGTGGTATTGTTTGCAGGATTCTCTGTGTTTTTGCTTTCTGATTTTGGAGGAACAGTAGCCCTAGGTGGATTAATTGCCATAACGCTAGCGTTCGGGATGTTGTCTAACTTGATGTTATTGCCTTGTTTGGTATTAACTTTAAACAAATCGTTAGCGAACAAACAGGAATTTATCGAGCCTAAAATTGATATTTTGAGTAACAGAGAAGAAGACGAAAATCTAGATAAATAATCGGCACACTTCTTTTAAAATCATGCCTTATAAAACTCACTAAAGCTTCCCCTCTTTCTAGACGGGAAGCTTTTTTTATAAAGGCAACTTCTGATTATTATAACTTCCTTTTTAAAATGGGTATATTTGGAAATCATGAAATTTCAATTGCAGAAGATATAATCTCATAGATTATAATAGACCTTTTTGTCTACGCTATAAATACATTTGGTACTTTCGCTGCAGAATTTCGCAGGTGGAGTCGTTATTTTAATTCTAAAACCCTTTCACGTAGGAGATTTCATTGAAGCCCAAGGCTATACCGGAACCGTAAAGGAGATTAGCATTTTCTCTACTATGTTGAATACCGCAGACAAGAAATTAGTCATAATTCCTAATGGGCCCCTTTCGACTGGTGCGCTTATCAATTTTTCTGCCGAGCCACTACGACGAGCAGATTGGACAATGGGAATAGCGTACGGTGATGATGTCGGAAATTTCAAAAAGGCGATTAATGATTTCATTGCTGAGGACAGCCGAATTTTAAAAGACCCTGCTCCTTTTATGGGCTTATCTGAACTTGCTAATAGTTCAGTAAATTTTACCGTTAGAGTCTGGGTTGACGGCGCAGACTATTGGGGTGTATTTTTCGATAGGAATGAGAAAGTGTATACTCGTTTTGGAGATTACAAACTCAATATTACTTTTCCTCAAATGGATGTTCACGTTCATAATAATAAATAAGTAAAACGATTAGCGCAGTAATAAGTCTGTGTTATTGTTTTTTTATTGGAGTAAACACTGATTCTGTTAGACTTGAACTCCTATGCTTTTAATTAATTTCTTTCACTCACTTTCGCCAAAGCAACTTCTAGACTTTTACTGTCTGAAAGCACTTTAGCTATAAACCCTTCTTTATTAATAATAAAATGGGTAGGAAACGCATTAAGTTGAAGCGTTAAATTCATATACGTTTTCAAATTAGGAACAACGGAATAGGAAAGCGGTTTTCTTGCTAAAAAAGCCTTTAATTGCTCTGGTGAATCTTCGGCTAGACTTATAAAAACGATGTCTTTTCTATTTTTGTAGTTGCTTACTAATTGATTGACTTCTGGAAATTCTTTAATGCAAGCTGCACAATGAATGTACCAGCATTTTAGAACTACAATCTTTCCGTTTAGATTTTCATTTGTTATCAAATTACCGTTTAAATCATTAAATGAAAATTCAGGAAATGGTTCGCCCTCTTTTTTATAGTTTTGAATTTCATTGTATGCTGTCTCGGCAATGGAAGCTTTTATGCTTGTATCTGATGTGGGTTCAATCTTAAAAAGCTGATACTGAAAAACACTTTTCTCTGATTCTAATCGGATGGGGATGTTGTTCCCTTCAATGAGTTTCTGTAGAAATTCCGCTTTAGTAATTTCTTTCGAATTTGAATCTAATGCTACAAAATCTTGAGAAAGCATGACATTCTCTTTTTGATAGTTGCGCCAATCCAAATAGGTTTTTTGAACGGAAATAGGATTCACCTCTGGTTTCCCTAATTTAACTTGACCATTACAAGATGCGAAAATTAAAACTAAAGAAAGAGTATAAAACAGTTTTTTCATGGTTAGTAAGTAAACCACAAATTTAGTTGACTTATTTTATAAACACTAAAAAATAAACACGACCTTATTTTTCATCTTCTAAATAGCAACTTGTGTTCATTGAGATAATTTGAAAATTGATTGACAAAACGGAAATTCCCTCGCTCCTCGAAGTCTTCTCAAAAAAAATATTATTAGAAACTGTATGTTGTACGAATGTCTCCGACTTCGTACTCGTTCCAATATTCTATTTTATCATTTATGAACTCCTTCTATTTTTAACGTTTGCCCATCGTTGTCGCTACGAAGTCGGGAGGTATTTCATGTTTCTTTGATGAAAACCCATAATCCCACTACTGCCTAGCCCCGATAGTAGCGGCATCCTTTTACTTTTCCTTAAAAAGTAAAAGATATAGCGAATAGCGGGTGTTAAATAATTTATTTATCTTTTATACTTTTTATTATAGATCCTGTCTTTTGATGGAATTTTTTATTACAAGCAAAATAATTACGGAATCAAAGTCATTGAGAGGAACGAAACAATCACACTTACTAGATGAGTATTTTGGTTATCCTTGCTAGTGAGATTGCTTCGTATCCTGAGATATATTGCTTTCTTTTCTAATAAATAAAGTTTTGAAAGACTGATGTTTTATTAGAAAAGTTTTCCTCTTTTATCAGCTAGGCATTAGAATGAACACAATATATTGTTTATTTTAATCCCTCTTATTTACTGTTGATTTTTTTTTCACAAATCACTTATTATTTATAGATCAAACAACTTATATTTGCAAATAAAAATTCAAAAAAAAACATGAGAATCATTACATTTTTAAGTACTTTAACTATTTTAGCAGTTACTATTTCTTGTTCTTCATCCGATAACGAATTACCCTCTTCAGGAAACGATCAACCTGATAATTCTCAAACAACAATCAATACAAAACCATTATCAGTTACGTATCCATATGATTCAAACTATAACTTAGCTTATTCACAAGAACAGAAAACATTTACATATGAAAATGAAAAGGTATCTAAGATAACTTATGGAGGATTTGTTTATAGTGTAAAATATACTAATTCTAACCTTATTGAATTAGATTTATTACAAGAGAACGTTTCAAATACAGATATAAAAGAAAAAAAATCTATCTATCTAAACAATAATAATGTTCAGTATATTTTAATAGACAATACTACAATATATTCAAACCGCGTAGAACACATTAAAGATTCTATTTCTTATAGTTACATCAATAATTTTCCTTCTAAAATTGAATATTACCAAAAAACACCTGGCAAAACCCCATATTCTTTGTCCAAAAAAATCGAATTTACAATTAGTAATGGCAACATCACAACCTCTAAAACAACTGATAATCAAGAAACTGAAACAAGAAATTACACATATGACAATAATCCTCATATAAAATATGGAGAGTTAGCATATGAAACTCCTTTGAATCTTCAAATTGAGTATATTTTAATTCATGACAAAATTGGTATTGAAAATTTAAACAATATTACTTCTGTTAGTCAAACAATAGAAAGTCCTTACAGTTCATTAATGTATTATAAAACTATTAATTATACGAGAAAAATTGATACAAACAACAGATTACTAGAAATTTCAATGACTGGAACAACATTGGTAACTTCATCTTCAAGTACTGTTAATAAAGAATTTGTTGATCAAAAAATCAAACTTGCCTATTAAATTTATATCATAAAATTACACAAAGAAATACTTTTATCGAAGCTCTTTTAAAATTCAAGGTTTAGAATTTTAAAAGAGCTTCATTATTTCTGATAAACTGTTATAATTTCTGCATTAAAAAATTTCTTAAAGCACTAAAACAGTAAGATAACAGATGCAAAACACAGATAAATATATTAATAAATACTTTAAGAACTAGTGCCTTTTAAAGTGTACTCTATTTGCTTTTATATTTTGACCTAATAGAGAATCGCAAATATCTTTCTTTAACTGTAACACAAAGTCAGAATCAATTATATACTTATGTACTTCATATTTTTCAACTTAATAACTCCAAAGACCCGATTCTTTTCTGTAAAATTTCTAATACTGCAATGTATTTAGTCCCTATAGTCGAATTGCTCTTGCAATTACCTTTTACTTTTTTCTTTAAAAAGTAAAAGATATAGCGAATAGCGGGAAAAAGCTCCATATTGAGACATTCCCTATAATGACAATTAAAACAAATCAATTATATTTGCATTTACTATTCTTCGATACCTTTTGATATCATCAATGGTATAGTTAAAAATCTAAAATTAAAATGAGACATACAAGAGTTAAAGACTTACTAAACAGTACAACGGCGCTTCATGAAGTAAATGCGAAAGGATGGGTGCGAACTTTTAGAAACAATCAATTTATCGCTTTAAATGATGGATCGACCATCAATAATATACAATGTGTTGTCGATTTTGAGAACACTCCTGATGAAACTTTAAAAAGAATTACTACTGGTGCTGCTATTTCTGTAACAGGAACTTTGGTCGAAAGTAAAGGCGCGGGACAAAAATTTGAGATCCAAGTTGCAAAACTAGAGATCCTAGGAGATTCAGACGCTGAAAAATTTCCGATACAACCAAAGAACAAACCAAGTTTAGATTACTTGCGTGAAAATGCACATTTACGTGTGCGTACCAATATGTTTGGTGCGATTATGCGTGTGCGTTCGGTTTTGTCGTATGCCGTTCATAGTTATTTCCAAGAAAAAGGGTTTGTGTATGTGAATACGCCTATCATAACCGGATCTGATGCTGAAGGCGCTGGTGAAATGTTTAAAGTTACTACTTTGCCATTTGACGGTACACCAAGAACTGAGGACGGAAAAGTAAATTATAAAGAAGACTTCTTTGGAAAAGAAACCAACTTGACGGTTTCTGGACAATTAGAAGGAGAGACTTTTGCAATGGCTTTAGGACAGATATACACTTTTGGGCCTACATTTAGAGCCGAAAACTCGAATACTTCTCGTCATCTTGCTGAGTTTTGGATGATTGAGCCAGAAGTAGCGTTCAATGATTTGAATGACAATATGGACTTGGCCGAAGATTTTATTCAGTACGTTATCAAGTACACAATGGAGAAATGTCCAGAGGATTTGAAATTTCTAGAAACTCGTTTATTAGACGAAGAAAAATCAAAACCACAAGCCGAAAGAAGCGAAATGGCTTTGCTTGACAAATTGAATTTTGTTTTGGAAAACAATTTTAAACGCGTATCTTATACTGAAGCAATTGATATTTTAAGAGATTGCACTCCTAATAAAAAGAAAAAATTCAACTATATCATTAACGAATGGGGCGCTGACTTACAATCAGAACACGAGCGTTATTTAGTTGAAAAACACTTTAAATGTCCGGTAATCTTGTTTGATTATCCTGCAAATATTAAAGCGTTTTACATGCGTTTGAACGAAGACGGAAAAACGGTTCGTGCGATGGATATCTTATTCCCTGGAATTGGAGAAATCGTGGGAGGATCACAAAGAGAAGAGCGTTTTGATGTTTTGGTCGAAAAAATGAAAGCCTTGGGAATTGACGAAGAAGAATTATGGTGGTATTTAGATACTAGAAGATTTGGTTCTGCAGTTCACTCTGGTTTCGGACTTGGATTCGAAAGATTGGTGCTTTTTGTAACTGGAATGACAAACATACGTGATGTAATTCCTTTTCCAAGAACACCATTGAACGCGGAATTTTAATTTTTACCGCAAAGTATTTTTTAAAATGTTTCGCCACGAAGACGCTAGGGCACTAAGAAAAATTAAAGATATTTTACAATAAAAGTAATTTATAACTTGGCGCCTTTATGTCTTAACGGCAATTTAAACATGATTACTGAGAGAACCGAAGAGATTGCTAGAATAATTGTTAATTTGGCTTTCAAAGTTCATAAAGAACTTGGTCCGTGTTGATTTGAAAGAGTTTATGAAGTTTGCTTAGCACACGAAATAAGTAAAGTGGGTCTTGATGTAAAAAGACAAATAGACAATCCTATCGTTTATGATGGTATTGAATTTAATGAAGGTTTACGACTGGATCTATTAGTTGAAGATAGTATTATCATTGAAGTAAAAGCAGTAGAGTTAGTAAACCCTGTTTGGGAGGCTCAAATCATAAGCCATCTGAAATTACTAAATAAAGATTTGGGGTTTTTGATTAATTTTAAGATCCCACTAATAAAAAGTGGCATCAGAAGATTTATAAACACCAAAAAGAATTATTAAAAAAACACTTTGAGCCTTAGTGGCAAAAAATACGGTTTTCAAAGAAAATAAATAACAAAAAACTTTGCGCCTTTGCGTCTTAGTGGCTGAAATAAATTAGTGCCTTATTATGCTAAAGCAATTTTTAAATTTAAAGTTATCCCAGAAATTATCTCCTCAGCAAATCCAGTTGATGAAGTTAATTCAATTGCCTACGCAAGCATTTGAACAACGTTTGATGGAAGAGATGAATGAAAACCCCGCTTTGGAAGCAGGGAAAGAAGAAGATGAGTACGAAAAAGACGAGTTTGAAAACGAAGACTATGACGACTATGATGATTCTGAATCCGATCGTGTTGACGCAGAAGACATCAATATCGACGAATATCTAAGTAGTGACGATACCCCGGATTATAAAACCCAAACGAACAATTATAGTGATGATGATGAAGATCGTGAATCTCCATTAGCAGCGCCTGTTAGTTTTCATCAGGATCTTATCAATCAGTTGAATACGTTTATCTTGAACGATGACGAACGAGATATTGCTGAATTTTTAGTAGGTAGCATCGACGACATGGGCTATATCCGTCGTAGTGTCTCGGATATCGTCGACGACATGGCATTCACTCAAGCACTTTACACTGATGAAGCTACTGTAGAAAGGATGTTACATGTCATCCATGAATTAGAACCTTCAGGCGTGGGCGCCCGCGACTTACAGGAATGTTTGTTGTTGCAATTGAAACACAAAACACCAACGGAATCAGTAGAATTAGCGACTGATATTATCGAAAATCAATTTGATGCCTTTACAAAAAAGCATTACGATAAATTAATACAAAAATATAATATTTCGAATGAGCAGCTTAAAAAAGCAATTCACGAAATAGAAAAACTCAACCCAAAACCGGGTGGTGCTTTTACCGGAAACAACAAAATTACAGAAAATGTAGTTCCCGATTTTGCCATTAGAATCATTGACGGCGAACTGGAATTAACCTTAAACGGTCGTAATGCTCCTTCCCTGCATGTTTCAAAGGATTACCAGGAAATGATGCAGACCTATAAAGAATCTACTGATAAATCAGGCTCTCAAAAAGATGCGGTTCAGTTTATCAAGCAAAAATTAGATTCGGCTAAGTGGTTTATAGATGCAATTAGACAACGTCAGGAAACGCTTTTTGTTACGATGAATGCGATTATGCATTATCAGGAGGAATACTTTCTTGAAGGAGATGAAACGAAGTTAAAACCAATGATTTTGAAAGACATTGCTGATTTAGTAGGTCTTGATATTTCGACTATTTCCCGTGTAGCAAACAGCAAGTATGTTGAAACTCCTTACGGAACTAAACTGATCAAAGAGTTTTTCTCGGAAGCTATGAAAAATGATCAGGGAGAAGATGTTTCGACTTTGGAAATCAAAAAAATTCTTCAAAACATTCTTGAGGAAGAAGACAAGAAAAAACCATATCCAGACGATCAACTAGCTGAATTACTTAAAGAAAAAGGATATCCTATTGCTAGAAGAACCATAGCTAAATACAGAGAACAACTGGATATTCCTGTGGCGCGAATGAGGAAGAAGATTTAAAAGTGTTGATTTTTTTTTAAAATCAAGTAAGCTTTAGATTCCTTCACCTTGAAAATACTTAGCAAAATGTATAACTAGAAACTAAATCGCAAATAGTTTAAAAATATTTCTAGCTAAAAAACAAAAAACCCTTTCTGAGCATCAGAAAGGGTTTTGAATTATATGCATTGCACTCAAGCTATACCTCCCTCTTCTTTGGAGAGGGCCGGGGAGAGGATTTTATTTTTCCTCCTGATCTTTTCTCATCGCGTGGTAATAAGCAGCACGACTCAAAGGTTCATATTCTTCTGTTTCTCCCAGCATGACCAATTTGTCATTGTCGGTTTTTCGAAAACTGTAATTCGCTAAATTTCCGGTGCGCGTACAAACCGCATGAACTTTGGTTACATATTCGGCAGTCGCCATTAGTGCTGGCATGGGGCCAAAAGGATTTCCTTTAAAGTCCATATCTAATCCAGCTACAATCACACGAATTCCTTGGTTAGCCAAATCATTGCATACTCGCACGATTTCATCGTCAAAAAATTGTGCTTCATCAATCCCTACAACATCACAGCCTTGCGCTAAAATCGCAATGTTTGCAGCTGCAGGCACCGGCGTAGAACGAATTTCATTAGCATTATGAGACACCACCATTTCATCATGATAGCGAGTATCAATGGCGGGTTTAAATATTTCTACTTTCTGTTTGGCAAATTGCGCTCTTTTCAGACGTCTAATAAGTTCCTCGGTTTTACCCGAAAACATCGAACCGCAGATAACTTCGATCCAACCAAATTGTTCTTTATGATTTACTGTATTTTCGAGAAACATTTTGTATTTTTCTAACTTAAAAAATGAATAGTTTTTATTACTTTGTAATGTAATAAACCGACTTAAGATTTTATACTTTTACGTAGTCTCAAAAGTAGAAAATTTTTATCAATTCAATGATTTGTGAACGCTTAATTAAAAATTAAATGTTCCCTATAAAAGGATCTTATTCCTTTAACAGAATAAAAATCATCGGAAATTACAAACACATACGCCATAAATACCAAATTCAAACGTCATGAAAAAAAAATTGGAAGCCGATTTAGTCAGCATTGCTCACAGAATATTACAACTTAAGAATAAGTCTGACATCAATCAATTGTTTTTGGAAACCCAAAAACTATATGAAAAATTGTCGGTTTTACGATTTGTTAATGAGCATTATGGTACAATCAAGCCTACAATAGGCCATGCTGAAATTGAAAAAGAAATCGAAGCTTTTTATGATAAAAGTGACGAACTGCCTGTCGAGACCATGATCGAAATGACTGAATTCGTTCCCATAGAAGAGTTTCCTACGAGAGAAGTTCCAACAGAAGAGGTGATTTTCGAATATACTCCTGTAGAAGAAATTCCTGCCGAAGAAGCATATATACAGGAACCTATCGCAACAGAAGAACCTATAAAAGAGAAAAGTAGTACTACAGAGGAGGAAAAAGAACTTACTACAGAAGAGATAAATGATTTAGGTGATTTTGCAGCAGATATAGCAGAGCAGCCATTAGAAGACATCGAAGCTATCGAAGAGGAAACCTCAAACAATGAAATTGAAACCAACGAAACAGCGGAAGAAGAACAACTAACAGAAGAAACCGAAGTTGAAGCTCCAAAGGACGCGGAAACCATGCAGATTTCTTTTGAAGATTTACTTGGAGGCTATTATAGCGAACCTGATTTTGTAAAGGTCGAAGAAGTACAAGCATTACCGCCGGAAACTGTATTTGAAGCTATAGAAAAAACAGAAGAGAAGGAAACACCTCCAACTAAACCAGTCGAAAAAACTGGGGAATCAAAACCGGTTTCACTGAATGACACGTTTTCAAAAGGAATTGAAATCGATCTCAATGACCGAATCGCATTTGTAAAACACCTTTTTGGAAACAGTAATGAAGATTACAATAGAGTGTTGAACCAATTGATCACTTTTAACAATTTCTACGAAACACGAAATTTTATAGAAGAAATGGTAAAACCCGACTATAACAATTGGGAGGGAAAAGATGATTATGCCGAACGTTTTATGGATATCATTGAGAAAAAATTCCTTTAAATATATTTCAAAGTACTAATAAAACTCCCGCATAACAGCGTATGTCAAAATTATATATAGTTCCCACGCCAATAGGTAATCTTGAAGACATGACCTTTAGAGCCATCAGGATTCTAAAAGAAGTCGATTTGATTCTTGCCGAAGATACCCGCACCAGCGGAAAACTCCTGAAGCATTTTGAGATTGGCACCCACATGCACAGTCATCACATGCACAATGAGCATAAAACCATCGAGAATTTAATCTCACGATTAAAAGCGGGTGAAACCATCGCACTAATATCTGATGCTGGAACGCCTGCCATCTCAGACCCTGGGTTTTTATTGACCCGCGCTTGTGTCGAAAATGGAATAACCGTAGAATGCCTTCCGGGCGCTACAGCCTTTGTCCCCGCATTAGTTAATAGCGGATTGCCAAATGACAAATTTATTTTTGAAGGATTTTTACCTGAAAAAAAGGGACGACAAACCCGATATTTAGAGCTTGCCGAAGAAACGAGAACAATGATTCTCTATGTTTCTCCACATAAATTGGTGAAAACACTAGCAGAATTTATCATCTATTTTGGCGAAGACCGACAAATTTGTGTTTCCCGTGAACTTTCAAAATTGCATGAAGAAAACGTCAGAGGAACAACCCGAGAAGTGTTAACGCATTTTGAAAAAACGGCGCCACGAGGCGAAATTGTTGTGGTAATAGGCGGAAAACCAATCATTAAAGAAGTGAAAAAAAGTAAATTCCAAAAAGACGAAGAATAAACGATACAAACATGACTCTAGATTTATTTCTTACCAAATTAACAAATACTCCAAAAGAGATTTCATTTTCAGAAACGATTGCGGTTATTGAGGAAAATTATAATTTCTCTCCCACGGCATTCGAAAATGGATTACAACACAATGCAGCAGGAGAGAACTCAGGTTCTTGTAAGTTGTTTGCTTTCGCCGAGATGCAAAATTTCTCTGAATCAGCAACATTATCTTGCTTTGGCGCTTATTATTATGAAGAAGTTTTAGGAGATCCTGAAGGAACAAATCACCAGAACATTAGAAACTTCATGAAAACTGGCTGGGACGGAATTGCCTTTTACGGTGAGGCTTTGATTGTAAAATAATTTCGTTTTATACGCAACTTTAGACCTGAAACTTTAAACAAAAAACATGCGTTGGACTATTAAACCAAAACCTTCGGAAGATAAAATCAAGCATTTGGCACAAGCCTTAAATGTGGAAGATTTTGTCGCTACCTTTTTAGTACAGCGCGGGATTGAAACTTTTGAAGACGCCAAGAACTTCTTTCGCCCGTCATTAGAACATTTGCATGATCCCTACCTAATGAAGGATATGGAGAAAGCGGTGGCCCGAATCGAATTAGCTATCGAAAATCAGGAAAATATTCTTGTTTTTGGTGATTATGATGTTGATGGAACAACTGCTGTTTCACTGGTCTCCTCCTATTTAAAAACCTATTATCCAAATGTTGCCACCTATATTCCGGATCGGTACGATGAGGGTTATGGGATTTCATTTAAAGGAATTGACTTTGCTGATGACAATGACATGACGCTAATCATCGCCTTAGATTGCGGTATAAAATCCATTGATCATGTGGGGTACGCCAAAGCAAGAAATATCGACTTCATCATCTGTGATCACCACAGACCCGGTAAAACCTTGCCCGATGCCGTTGCCATTTTGGACCCCAAAAGAGACGACTGCAGCTATCCTTATGATGAGCTATGTGGGTGCGGAATTGGATTCAAATTAATTCAGGCTTTAGGATCAAATCAAGGTCAGACAGTAGAAGATCTAACGTCTTATCTCGATTTAGTTGCCGCTGCCATCGCCGCTGATATCGTTCCGATGACTGGTGAAAACCGTGTACTAGCTTACTTTGGCCTGCAAGTGATTAATAGCGATCCAAGACCGGGGATCAAAGCTTTAGTTCATCAGGTGAAAAAACAAACCTTGGATATCACCGATGTTGTTTTTATCATCGCTCCAAGAATCAATGCCGCGGGACGCATCAAACACGGAAATCATGCCGTAGAACTATTAACAGAATTTGATTTTGAACAAGCACAGCAATTTGCTTCAGAAATAGAACAATACAATTCAGACCGTAAAGATTTAGACAAGCAAATCACCAAAGAGGCACTTTCGCAAATTATAGAAAACCAAGAAACAGAACGATCTACCTCTGTCGTCTATCAAGAAGACTGGCACAAAGGCGTAATTGGTATTGTGGCCTCCCGATTGATTGAAACCTATTACAGACCAACTTTGGTTTTTACCAAAAGCGGTGATAAATATGCCGCCTCGGCACGTTCCGTAAAAGGTTTTGACGTTTATAATGCTCTGGAAGCCTGCTCTGAACATTTGGAGCAATTTGGCGGACATATGTATGCAGCCGGAATGACATTGAAAGAAGAGAATTATTCCCTGTTTAAAGAAGCTTTTGAAAAGCAGGTGCAAAAGACGATTCATCCGGATTTGCTAATTCCAGAAATTGAGATTGATGCCGAAATAGATTTTGCAGATATTACCCCAAAACTAACCAGAATATTAAAACAGTTTGAACCTTTTGGTCCGCTGAACATGACCCCCGTGTTTCTCACAAAAAACATAAAAGATACCGGCTACGCTAAAAAACTAGGCGAAGACGATGCCCATTTAAAACTGTTTGTAAAACAAAATGGCTCCGAAGGCATACCAGCCATTGGTTTCGGATTAGGAAGCAAAATGGAATTAACTACAAATCAGAAGCCCTTCGAAGCGGTGTATTGCATTGATGAAAATGAATGGAATGGAAAGATTTCGATCCAATTGAGATTAAAAAACATTAAGTAATGAATACTCCCAAAATAAAGAAAGATCCTTACGCAGCACTTCGTTATAAAGAATTTAATACTTTTTTGTTATTACGTTTCGCGATGGTCTTTGCTTGGTCCATGCAATTTATCGTGATTGAATGGCAAGTTTACAGCATCACTAAAGATCCACTTTCATTAGGTATTATTGGATTGATGGAAGTTATACCCGCTATTTCCATGGCTTTATTTGCCGGACACATAGTAGATCAGAAAGAAAAAAAAGGGCTGCTAGTGAAATGTATTTTAGCTTTTTCGGTAATCAGTTTCGGTCTGTTTTTATTGACATGGCCTGCGGTAATAAGTGATTTTAGTACAAAGAGCATTTTATATTCTATTTATTTTCTCGTATTCTTAGGAGGATTAGTGAGAGCTTTTTTAGGCCCGACCATCTTTTCATTACTATCGTTATTGGTACCTAAAAAAGTATACCCCAATGCAGCAACTTGGAGTAGTTCCGTTTGGCAAATTGCCTCTGTTGTAGGACCGGCAGTTGCTGGATTCTCTATCACTTTGATTGGTGTACATTGGTCCATGTGTTCTGTTTTCGCCTGTTCTGTTTTTGCATTGTTGGCTTTATCGCAAATAGATAAAAAACCAATTTTAAATCCAAAAATTGGGGAACCTGTCATGCAGAGTCTGACCGAAGGAATAAAATTTGTATTCAATAATAAAACTATTTTAGGAGCGATTACTCTTGACATGGTTTCTGTTCTTTTTGGTGGAGCTATAGCGCTGTTGCCCATCTTTGCACAAGACATCTTAAAAGTAGGGCCGGAAGGCTTTGGTTTTTTGAGAGCAGCTCCAGCAGTAGGTGCCTTTTTGACCATGATTATCACCGCCTATGTTCCTTTGAGTAAAAATGCAGGAATTAAACTTTTGTCTGCCATCTTTGCTTTTGGAATCTGTATTATTGTATTTGGACTTTCCACGATTTTTTGGGTCTCGCTTCTGGCTTTATTCTTTAGTGGCGTATTCGATGGTATCTCAGTTGTAATTCGTCAAACGATTTTACAACTTAAAACTCCAGACCACATGCGCGGTAGGGTTTCGGCAGTAAATTCGATGTTTGTGGGTTCTTCAAACGAACTGGGCGCTTTTGAAAGTGGCGTTACCGCAAAATTAATGGGAACAGTTACCGCAGTAGTATTTGGCGGAAGCATGACTCTTTTAGTTGTTTTAACCACAGCTATTGTCTCTCCATCCTTCCGTAAACTGGATCTTACTAAAGATTTAGAGGAACACGAAAATCAAGAATAATTTTAATTATTTAGAATTGTTATAAATAATGTCTATATTTGTTTCAAACATTTTCTATATGCAAAAGATAAAACAAATATATTATAATGATTCAGGCACTTCTTTCTACTGGAGAAAAGAGAATGAAATATTAATCGACAAAGTACAATTGATCTTTAGAGAAACCGGCTTTTATTTTACCAAACAAGAACTACAACTATTTAAAAGTTGTATTGAAGAAAGTTACTCCTTAAATAGCTGTTGCGACGATTGTGAATTAAAAAATCAATGCCACAAGTTTTTACTTACAACACCTTGTTCTCAAATCGATTTAGCGGTTACCATGCAAGAATTAAATGCCGTAAAAGACTTGGTTGAAGGCACTTTGTTTAAAATTAATTTAGATGATTATTTGTATGGCGTGGGGATGAATTAATATTTTTTTATTTCGAATGTATCGCCATCGAAAACTCCATAAGTAAAATAGCTAATCCAGTCTCCCAGATTTACGTATTCTGAATTTTCTCCTACGCTCACTTTCATTGGTAAATGACGGTGTCCAAAAATAAGATAGTTGTAATGTTTGCTTTCCAATTTTCTTTTCGAATAAAGAATCAGCCATTCGTTGTCTTCACCTAGAAAAGTAACATCTTCATCACCCGAAATTAATTTATTTTTTACCGATAAATATTGTGCTAAACGAACACCAATATCTGGATGAAGCCATCTGAAGAGCCATTTAGAGAAAGGATTGGTAAACACTTTTTTCATTCGCTTGTACCCCATATCGCCAGGACCTTTTCCATCACCATGACCAATAAGGAATGTTTTATCCCCAAAAGTAAATTCTTGATTATCGTGATAAACAGGAATATTTAATTCTTTTTGGAAGTAATCTTCCATCCATAAATCGTGATTCCCTACAAAAAAATAGATTGGAATTCCGCTGTCTCTAATTTCGGCTAATTTTCCTAAAACCCGAACAAATCCCTTTGGAACAACCGTTTTATATTCAAACCAAAAATCAAACAAATCTCCTAACAGAAAAATCACTTCGGCATCTTCCTTTACTTCATCAAGCCAAGCCACAAATCGCTTTTCTCTTGGTAAACTAAGTTCTGCTGTTGGCGCACCAAAATGCTGATCGGAGGCAAAGTATATTTTTTTTTTGTTGGCTAAATGCATGAAGCTAAAGTATGAATTTTGAATTACAAATTATCGCTGGCGTACCATTCGGCAAAAGACGAATCTGTTTCTTGTAATTTTAAAGAAAAAAGTTTGATGTCTACGGGTAATCTACCAATTATTCTTTGGGCAAAATCAATTACCATATTTTCACTTGTAGGCTGGTAATCTACCAAAATAACATGATGTCCGCGGTTTTTTAATTCGTGCGCCAATTCCACATGAGGCGTGGTTTCATTAAAAACGGTGGCATGATCAAACTGATCCACGATTTCTTCTTTTACAATTTTTTTCAAGTCGGTAAAGTCAATCACCATTCCAAACTTTACGTCATTACGGTTCTCGATAGGACTCCCTATAACGGTTACAGACAATTTATAACTATGTCCGTGAACATTTTTACATTTGCCATCATACCCATATAGCGCATGACCGGTTTCGAAACTAAATTTTTTCGTAATTCTGATATTGCTCATTTCCGTTTAATTTTGGTTGCAAATTTAGTGAAAAATTAACCGTTTTTGTCTCTTTTTTTTGCAGAAGCATACATCCAATAAGCCAGACCTATCAAAACAACAAATGGAATGAAGGAACCAATAATCACTCCTATTTGGTAACTGCTGTCAGTTGCATTTTTTAATTTTTCGGCAATATTTACTTGTTGTACAAGAGCTGTAATTCTCATTTCCTATTATTTTTTAAATTGATTCAGAGCGTTTTTGGTAAAATCAGACAATACTAATTCTCCTGAAATCGCAGCTCTCTCCAGCAATAATGCATCCCAGCCTTCTGTTCCTTCCCAAATTATTTTTTTCATTTGAACTAAGGCTTCCGGATTGTACGAAGCTAACTTTGCAGTAAAATGAGCGAGATCAATATCTAATTCCGCCTGATTTTCTACTACTTTGGCGTAAAGCCCTTTGTCTTGAGCCCAATCTGTATTTTTCCATTCGGTAGCCGCAAGCGTCATCTCGGTCATTGCCGTTTTCCCTATTTTGCGGCTTACCGCAGGTTCAATCACAAATGGACCAATCCCTATAGCGAGTTCTGAAAGTTTTATTGCGCTGTCAATGGTCGCAAAAGCATAATCGCAGGCCGCAGCAATTCCTACGCCACCTCCAACTGCTTTCCCGTGAATACGTCCCACTATTATTTTAGAACACTTACGCATCGCATTTATTAAATTAGCGAATCCAGAGAAAAATTGCGTCCCTTCTTCCTGATTCGATACTGCCAAAAGTTCTTCAAAAGAAGCTCCGGCACAAAAAGCACCACTTCCTTCACTTCGCAAAACGATTACAGAAACAGCGGCATTAGTACTCAGTTGATTCAGCTCTGCGGTCAATGCATTTAACAATTGTCTTGGAAAAGAATTACTTGCCGGATGACCAAATTGCACCGTTGCAATTTTATTTTTAATTGTTGTAGTGAGTGAACCGGAATTATTTGATGCAGTCATTTTTATTTTTTACTGTAAAGTTAAAATTTTTATGAAGAAAGCAGCCTTTTTATCAGAACAGAAAGTTGTTTTTTATTTGTCAATTGAAAGCAAAATAATGTTATATTTGCGAAAGAATTGGGGGATTAGCTCATTTGGCTAGAGTGCTTGCCTGGCAGGCAAGAGGTGACGAGTTCGAATCTCGTATTCTCCACAAAACACAAACTCAAGTCAAACGACTTGAGTTTTTTTTATTTTAGAGCTATGTTTTACACTTATATTATTTTCTCTAAAACTTTAAATAAGTACTACACTGGTTCTTGTGAAAACATTGAAACTAGGCTTAATGACCGTTTAAATAGCAGAAGTAAATTTACCAAAACCGCCAAAGATTGAATACTTGTTTACTTTGAAACTTTTGACTCCTGGTCGTTAGCTGTAAAAAGAGAAATGGAAATTAAAAAAAAGAAAAGCAGAAAATATATTGAATTTATACTATCACAGAACTAAATTGACTAGAATATCCCGACGGATGTTTTCGTAAAATAAATTAAAAAAGGCTGTCTCAAAAAAATTGAGACAGCCTTTTTATTTAATAATTAACAATGTTTTATAATTAAAAGAATCCAACTGGTTCTTTGTCGTAAGAGATTAACATATTTTTTATAACACGGTAATGATCTAATGCCATTTTATGGTTTTCACGACCAAATCCTGATTCTTTAACACCACCAAAAGGAGCGTGAGCAGGATAAGTATTGTATTGGTTTACCCAAACTCTACCGGCTTGAATAGCACGTGGAACTTGGAATAATTCGTGAGCATCACGAGACCAAACACCCGCACCTAAGCCATAAGGCGTATCGTTTGCGATAGCAATAGCTTCTTCAGTAGAACTAAATGTTGTTAAAGCTACAACCGGTCCAAAAATTTCTTCTTGGAAGACACGCATATTGTTTGTTCCTTTTAATACCGTTGGTTGAACATAGTATCCTCCAGAAAGATCTCCTTCATAGTTACCCGCTTCTCCACCAGCTAATACAACTGCACCTTCTTCTTTACCGATATTGATATAGTTAAGTATTTTTTCGCATTGTGCTTTTGAAACTTGAGAACCAATCATTGTTTCTGGATCAAGTGGATTTCCTTTTTTAATTAGTTTTAAGCGCTCTTGCATTCTTTCGATAAAAAGATCAGCAATATCTTCATGAACTAGAATACGTGATGGAGTCGTACAAATTTCCCCTTGATTAAGTGCAAACATTAACGCACCTTCTATAGCTTTACTGAAGAATTTGTCGTCTTTAGCCGCTACAGATGGGAAGAAAATGTTTGGAGATTTTCCACCTAATTCCATAGTTACAGGAATAATGTTTTCTGCTGCATTGTGGTACACTTTACGACCTGTTTCAGTAGAACCAGTGAATGAAAGTTTAGCGATACGTTTTGAAGTTGCTAAAGCTTGTCCAGCTTCTGCACCAAAACCAGTTACGATGTTTAATACTCCTGCAGGTAAAATATCACCTATTAATTCCATCAACATGATTACACTTGTTGGTGTTTGTTCAGCTGGTTTTACAACTGCGGTACAACCTGCTGCTAAAGCTGGAGCAATTTTCCAAGCTAGCATTAACATTGGAAAATTCCAAGGAATAATTTCACCTACAACACCAATAGGCTCGTGTAAAACGATGCTTAAAGTATTTTTGTCATGCTCTGAAACACTTCCTTCGTCTGCACGGATAACACCTGCAAAATAACGAAAGTGATCAATACAATAAGGAATATCTGCTGCTCTTGATTCACGGATTGGTTTACCGTTATCAATAGTTTCTAAAGTTGCCAAGTACTCTAAGTTGTCTTCCATTACTTGCGCAATTTTTAACAACATATTACTACGTTCTGTTACTGAAGTTGTACTCCAAGAAGGGAACGCTTTGTGTGCTGCATCCAAAGCAAGGTCGATATCTTCTTGAGTCGAGCGAGCAGCTTGAGTAAAAACTTTACCGTCTACTGGTGAAACGTTGTCAAAATATTGTCCATTAATTGGAGCAACAAATTTACCATCAATAAAATTATCGTATCTTTCTTTAAAAACAGGTTTAGTTACATTTGCCATTATTTTATATTTTTTAAATTATATAGGTGTAATTATTTTCAAAAACACTTTGTTTTAATTACACTACAAATGTATGGCGCGAGTTAGCCAATCAAGTTATTGATATGGTTCAAAAACTTATGAAAAAAGTTCAAAGTTGTTGTTGCTGAAAAAAAAACACTTCAATACATGTTTAAACAGCTAAAAAACAGTGTTTTAAATATATTTAATCTCAACTCGAGACGTCTGTTGGACTAATTCCAAACTTGTTTTTAAAAGCTATACTAAAGTTAGACAGGTTGTTATAGCCAATATCTAAATAAATATCTGAAGCTTTTAACTCACCAGCTTGTAACAATTCTTTAGCTTTTTGTAGGCGCTTGTCTTGCAACCATTTGCCAGGAGCTTCATTATACTCTGAAGTAAAATGACGTTTAAAGGTCGATAGGCTCATATTACATAAAAACGCAATTTCTTCCAATTTTAAATTAGAATGGACATTACTTTCTACTATTTTTTTAAAGGGCGAAACCTCATTTGAAATTAAGGAGTGTAAATAATATTCAAATTCATCACCATATTTATTTAGCAAATACAGCATAATTTCTTCAAATTTCAAAACTAATAAAGCATCACTATAATTGTGATTTAAGAAGGTATTAGACGATAGTGAGTTTATAAAGGAAGCTATATAATCATCGTTTTCAATCACAAAATACGGAACTTCCTCCTTATAAGGCTTCACGTCATTAGTATATTTGCTTAAAAACTCGGTTAGTTTTTTCTCTGAAAAAAAGAAAAGCTTACAAAAATAAATCGCTTCTGTGTCGAGTAATTCTGTCCATAACCAATTTCCTTTTTTTAACAGTAAAGATTGCTTACTGTTTACCGCCATAGAGGTGTTTGCAAAATGCACTTGCTTCTTGCCTACCTGTAAAAAGCTAAACATATTCATTCTTAAATTGACTTTGCTTTTTACTACATCGCTCGTCATTTTAAAATCATATACAAATATATCTCTTGATGTATCCTTGTTTTGGAAATAAATCTCCGGTATGTTCTCTATTGGCATTTGACGCTTCTTAAAAGGGTTATTGTTCGAAATTAACTTGACTTATATCTTATTAAACTAACCAAAATTGATCCTGATTATACCATCACGATGTTAATTAAACAAATAAGAACCTCCGATCGACCCATAAAAATATCCCGTATTTATATTATTATACAACTCTTTGCTTCTGTACACAAAGGCGTAGGATAAATTAAGATTATTTTTTCGATATTTGAAACCGGCCTCTCCATTAAAACGAACGGGGATTAAATCAAAAGTCACCGAGCTATTATTATTAAAAAGACTTCCTTGTATTGTTGCATCGTACAGCTGGTACTTAATGCTAGGAGCAATATAAAAATAAAACTCTTCCACTACTCGCCCAGATGTACTCGAAACTGAGGCTCCGTATAAATTAGAATCATAAATAGGTGCTAATTTTTTGAATCCAATTCGAGTTAAAAAACCAGCAGATACGCTTGTGAAAATAGTTCCTAAATCTGCTTCTGATTGAAAATGAAAATCGACTTTATCCTTATTTAGTTTAGGAAGTAATTTATTGGAAAATAAAAAATGACTTTGTATAGCTAGCGTATTTGTAACTTGGGTCTCCCAACCGTAAACTTGTTTATAACTGAAAAACTTATGAAATCTTTTTTGTGTTTCTTCGGCAAATGATTTACTCCCCACGAAACCTAGCTCAATTCGACCTTTAAACACTGACTCATTTTTAAAAAAGAATCCTTTGTCTACTGCTCCAAAAAGATAGCCAGCAAAAGGGCGGTCAATTACTGCTACAGCTCCCTTATTTATGAATTGCGGATTATAGATATATTGACCAATTATAAATTCGATAATTTTTTTACTTACTTTCTTGTCGTCATTCTTTGCTAAAAAGCGGTAAAAAAATTCCAGACCATTCGTATAATATTTATCATTCTTAGAAGAGGTATATAAATCGTTTTCAGTTACCATACCTACTTCATTTGTGCTAGTCTGTCCTGAAAGAAAAGTAGTCGCCATAAACAATAGCATAATGCAGGTCTTTTTTAGCACGTTTTAGTATTTTATTTTCCCTACCGTACGCATCACCCGCATAATTTTTGTTTTCCTATTATTGATATAGGACGACGAACTAGTTGCTGTAAATTTTCTGGGATTAGGCAAAATCGCTGCTATTCCTGCAGCTTGAATGGGCGTCAAATCTTTGGCATCTTTTCTATACCAATGTTCAGCCGCTGCTTGTGCGCCATAAACTCCATTTCCCATTTCGATACTGTTTAAATATACTTCCATGATACGCTCTTTACCCCAGATAAATTCTATAAGAACCGTGAAGTAGGCTTCTAATCCTTTCCTTAAGTAACTACGCCCCTGCCATAGAAATACATTTTTGGCAGTTTGTTGCGATATGGTACTTCCTCCTTTAATTTTTCGACCCCGTTCATTCCCCTTGTATGCTTTTTGCATCGCTTTGAAATCAAATCCATTATGAACAAGAAAACTTCCGTCTTCGCTGGCAATAACTGCTTTCTGTAAGTTGATAGAAATATTCTCGATAGGCTCCCAATCATGGCTGAATGAGTTTTCTTTTTTATCAGCGCTATTCTCAATAGTACGTATCACCATCAAAGGAGTAAACGGAACGGGAACAAATTTATAAAGCACCACAAAAAACAAAGAGATTCCAAAGAACCACAATGCCACTTTAAACAAAAGCCGACTTACTATATTCATAAAACTACGGGTTTCTTTTTTTACCGGTTTTTTTGTCGGTTTCTTTCGAGTTATTTTTGTTGCCATTACACTAAATCTGCTAATTCTGTTCCTACTAAACTTCCAATCGCTACTCCCATTCCGCCAAGTCTCACGCCACAATAGACATTTTCAGACAATTGCGAAACGATAGGATTCTTGCTGTTGCCAATACCCATGATACCGCTCCAACGATGGGCGATTTCATACTTTTGATTGGGTAAAATTACTTCTTTTAATAATTGCTCCAACTTATTTTGCACAATTTCTGTCTGTGCGAACTCCGTTGTGTTTTCAGCATCAAAATCTAAATTTCTTCCGCCACCTAATAATATTCGGTCACCAATGTTTCTAAAATAATAGTAGCCACGATCCAAATGAAAAGTCCCCTTGATATCGAGGTTTTCAATTGGTTCTGTAATTAAAACCTGTGCTCTGGCTGGTCTTACAGCGCCATTCGTTAATTCATTTGAGAAACCATTTGTAGCAAAGAGTACTTTTTTTGACCTGAAACTAAAATCACTCAGTACAACTTCAACATCAGTTCCTTTATCTAAAAACGAAGTAACTGTCTGCTGATTTAAAATCAAGATATTATTGGATACAGCCTGTTTTAGTAACTCTTGCATCATACTCCCAGTATCAATCTGCGCTTCAAAAGGATTGAAAATTAAATGCTCTCGAATACCATTAAAACCAAAACGATCTAATTCTTTGGCAAACACATCCGATCTAAAAAGAGGTTTTAGAATCTCATTTATAAACGGTAATTTATTCACACACTCTTCATAGCAACTTTCATCTTCCTTTAAAAACAATTCATAGCCTCCATAAGGTTTGAAATCTATGGCTTCATCGCCAAGACGCTTGCGTAACAATCGCAGTCCTTCCCAGCGTTTTGTAACCAATTGAAAAACTTCCTCCGCCGAATGAGATTTTAAGTCGTCAATAATTTCAGAAATGCTTCCGAAGCAAGCAAAGCCAGCATTTTTAGTACTCGCACCATGAGGTAACATCCCTTTTTCCAGCACCAGTATTTTACTATCTGGGTATTTTTCGCGCAAACGTAAAGCAGCATGTAGCCCAACAATTCCGCTACCAACCACCGTATAATCAACCTTTGTAAACCAATTTTTTAACTCCCAATAACTTAACTGCATCTGAAAAATTTTTATAAAAATAATATTTTTAGTCAAGTAAACCGGCATGAAACTCATTTTTTACAATAATGATTGTCGAAAAGAGTTAACATAATCCACTGCGTATTTTTAGAATATTGTCGTAATTTAGAACTTTAAATTATACTATTCATTTTATGAAAAAAATACTTCTTACAACACTAACCATGATGAGTTTAAGTGCAATGGCCCAAAACGTAATGTCACCTGAAACCCTATGGAAACTGGGGCGAGTGAGCTCCTTAGGTATTTCTAAAGACACTAAAAATGTAGTTTACAAAGTAACTACTCCTTCTATTGAAGAAAACAAGTCTAATTCAAAATTTTACATCATTCCTATAAATGGTGGAATTCCAACTGAAGTTAAGGAAACAAAAGATTTAGTAAAAGATAAAAATATTTCGCCTGACGGGAAGTACCTTGTCTATAATGAAGAGGTGAAAATCAGCAATGTTCTTGGGAAAGATTTCTATCCTGACCTAGAAAAATCTGAAGCACAAATCTACGATGGTTTAGACTACCGCCACTGGGATACTTGGAACGAAGGAAAATTTAACCATGTTCTTTACAAAGAAAACACAGACGGAGCAGTGGGAACTGACATCATGGGCAAAGAAAATTTTGACAGTCCACAAAAGCCTTTCGGCGGAGATGAAGATTACATCTGGTCACCAGATAGTAAAAAAATTATTTATGTAAGCAAGAAAAAGGCGGGAAGTCAGTATGCCATTTCGACCAACACCAATATTTATGAATACAGCTTAGAGACTGGATTGACTACTAATAAAACGGAAGACAATCTAGGATATGATGTCGCTCCTCAATTTTCTCCTTCTGGAAACCTGACTTGGTTACAAATGAAACGCGAAGGCTATGAAGCTGATAAAAATGACATCATTGTTGATTTTAAAGGCATAAAAATGAATCTTACCTCTAATTGGGATGGTACAGTTGATCGTTTTATTTGGAGCAAAGATGGTAGCAAAGTCTATTTTACCGCTGCAATTGATGGAACAAAACAACTATTTGAAGTGAATTTTCCTGGAATGACTAGAATTGCAATAACTGTGCAACAGATTACAAAAGGAGATTTTGATGTAAACGACTTGATTGGATTTTCGGGTAACAGCATTCTTGTTACAAGAGCAGATATGAACCATGCTTCGGAGATTTTTTCTTTCGATCTAAAGAAAAACACTTGGAAACAAATCACCAATGTAAATTCAGCAATTTACGATTCATTGGCGTTAAGCAAAACAGAAAGAAGATATGTAACCACAACTGATGGTAAGAAAATGTTAGTGTGGGTAATTCTGCCGCCCAATTTTGATGCTACAAAAAAATATCCAACACTTTTATATTGTCAAGGAGGTCCACAAAGTGCATTGACACAATTCTATTCTTTCCGTTGGAATTTTCAATTAATGGCAGCCAATGGCTATATTGTTGTAGCACCCAATCGTCGTGGAATGCCAGGACATGGAGTAGAATGGAATGAACAAATTAGCAAAGACTGGGGCGGACAGGTAATGGACGATTACCTTTCGGCTATTGATGATGTAGCTAAAGAAAGTTATGTTGACAAAACTCGTTTAGGTTGCGTTGGCGCAAGTTATGGTGGCTATTCGGCATTTTACTTGTCCGGAATACACAATAATCGGTTTAAAACATTCATAGCTCATGATGGGGTTTTCAATACGCAAAGCATGTTTGGCACAACTGAAGAAGTTTTCTTCAGCAACTGGGATTTTGGCGGCCCGTATTGGGAAAAAGATAACGCTATAGCTCAAAAAACCTATACCACCTTCAACCCTATTAATTTAGTAGAAAAATGGAATACGCCAATCCTCATTATCCAAGGAGGAAAAGATTTCCGTGTGCCGATAGGACAAGGCCAAGAAGCTTTTCAAGCTGCACAATTGCGTGGAATAAAAAGCAGATTTTTATATTTTCCAGAAGAAAATCATTGGGTGTTAAAACCACAGAATGCCCAAGTTTGGCAAAAAGAATTTTTCAAATGGCTTAAAGAAACTTTGTAACGCAATCACAGGTGTTAAAGTCAACTGGATTATGTAACAATTTTAACTTTTGCCAAACAAATAATAAAATCTAAATAACAATAAATGTATAAATTTCAAAGCAAAAGCTTGTTCACTGCCTTAGCATTCTTGTTGGGCATGACCACGATCTCAGCCCAAGATGGACTGGTGAATTCATTAAAAGTAAATGCCAGCGCAAAAAGCGTCGAAAGTTTCAAATTTACAGACGTAATCAATCTTGCTAATACTTCCATAAAAAACCAAGGTTCATCAGGAACGTGCTGGAGCTATTCTACCAATTCTTATTTAGAGTCAGAAATGATTCGATTAGGAAAACAACCCGTTGAACTTTCCCAAGTTTTTTCGGCGCGAAATGCCTACGTAGAAAAAGGTAAAAACTATGTACGCATGCATGGAGCTGTAACTCTTGGAGACGGTGGAGAATTGCATGATGTAACTAATATGTTCAGAAAATATGGAGCTGTTCCCCAATCAGTTTATAGCGGATTGAATTACGGCACCACAAAAAATAAATTTGCCGAAATGGCAAGTTTAACTGAAGCGTTATTGACAGCAGTTGTAAAAAATCCTAATGGAGAACTTACTCCAAACTGGGAAAAAGCATATGCAGCAGTTATCGATTCATATCTTGGAGAGGTTCCGCAAAACTTTGACTATAAAGGAAAGAATTACACGCCTCAAACTTTTGCAAAAGAAGTTGTAGGGATTAACCCTGATGAATATATTGAATTTGCTTCCTATTCAACTGAGCCTTATTATGCAAAAACAATGATGATGGTTCCAGACAACTGGTCATTTGATTTAGTGTATAATGTAAAAATGAATGATATGACAACTATCATTGACAATGCATTAAAAAATGGATACACGGTCGCTTGGGCAACTGATGTCAGCGAGAAAAGCTTTAGTTGGAAAAATGGCGTTGCTTATATTCCCACAAAAAAGTTTGAGGATATGACAACAGAGGAAAAAGAGAATATGTTTAATGGTCCTAAACAAGAACTAGAAGTAACTGAAGAGATGCGTCAAAAAGCTTTTGACAACTACCAGACTACTGATGATCATGCTATGCATATTGTAGGACTTGCGAAAGATCAAACTGGAAAAGAATACTATATAGTTAAAAATTCTTGGGGAGCTACAAATGACTACAAAGGGTATTTATATGTAAGCAAGAATTTTGTTAAATATAAAACAACCTCTTTCATGGTAAACAAATCTGGAATTCCTGCTGATATTTCCAAAAAAATAGGTGTTTAATTTACAATACAAACTGCACATAAAATACAAACAATTTTAACCCGATACATTTAACGAATAACCAAAACTCTCTTATCTTAATCATTACAAGACAAAGAGAGTATAAGGTTAGCGCATTCTTTAAATAGTTAAAGGAAATAAAATAATACTATCTAAATCTACCCACCCTAATTCTAAAAAATGGGAAATAAGAACAGTAATATTCCTGTAAAAGTTTTAATTAGTTACCTTGCCCTGGCGGCGTTAGTGATTAGTGTGGGGTGGATTTTATATTCTGAAAATGTTGCTTACACCAATATTGAAAAAAAGATTGCCTTTGAAAAAAGTAAGATTTTAAAGGTTACTAAACTCTTTACTAACGTCTACAAAACAGAAAGTTTAGCTCGAAAGACAATCCAAACAAATGCTGAAGTTGACTTTAAGAATTACATTGTTGCAAGCAATTCGCTACTTCTTAGAATTGATTCGCTGAAAACATTAGTTTCAACAGATTATCAGATTAAACTATTAGATAGTGTAAACATATTACTATCTGAAAAAAACAATAACATAAGGCAACTAAAAGCCATTAAAAATAAAGCAACCGAAGAAGCTTCTGTCAACAATGCTATTGAAGAGCTAAGTAAGTTAGAATTTTCTTTAAGAAAACTGGAACTAGGCGATTTTACTAAAAACCCTAGACAATTAGGTACTTATCAACGTAATGTTTTACAGAAATATGTAGATTATCTCAATCAGAATATTCCTGATGATAGTACAAACACCCTTACTAAAAAAGCAACTGACTCTATTCTATCGGCTTCAAAAAGGCTACTTAGCAATGTAAAAAAAGAGACCGAGAAGAAGAAAGAATCCGTCAATCTTCAAGAGAATAAACTACTTACCAACGAAATCTTAATCTCAGAACAACTCCGTAAAGTACTTCGAATTATTGAACGAGAAATTATCATTTACTCCGTTCAGAATAATACTGAAAAGGAGCAATCGCTTAAAAAAATCAATCAAATTGTAACTGGAGCTGCCGTTACAGGACTGCTGCTTACTATCTTCTTTTCTATTCTAATTACTAGCGATTTTTCTAAAACACAATCGTATAAGAAACAATTAGAGGTTGCTAATTTTAAAACCAAGAATTTATTAAAAAGTAGAGAACAATTAATCTCAACAGTTAGCCACGATTTAAAAACGCCGTTGAGCACTATACTTGGTTATACAGAACTTCTATCCACTTCTAGTTTAACAAAAAAACAAGCTTACTTTACTCAAAATATTAAAAATTCATCCGAATATATTTCGCGATTAGTACAAGATTTACTTGATTTCTCACAAATTGAAGCTGGGAAAATTGCTATCGAGAAAACAAGCTTTATCCTTCCTGAAACTGTTGATGAAATTTCAAAAAACATACAATCTGTTTTTTCTAATAAAGACATTTTACTTATTCTTACATTTGATCCTGACTTAAACAAGCCCATAATTGGCGACCCCTTTCGATTAAAACAAGTCCTTACAAACTTGATAGGTAATGCCTATAAATTTACAGAAAGCGGATATATAAAAATCAATACCGGCATACTAAAAAACAAAGAACAGCTAGTTATAACAGTTGAAGATTCTGGAATAGGCATAGCGCAAGATAGCCAAGAATTAGTTTTTGAGGAATTTGCTCAGGCCAATGAAAACATAGAAAAAAAATACGGTGGAACTGGTCTAGGATTATCTATATCTAAAAAGATAATTATTTTATTAGATGGTGAACTTCGCTTAAAAGAAAGTTCAAATCAAGGGAGTATCTTTGAAATAACACTTCCGTTGAATTACGATAATCTCATTCCTAAGACGGAAGACGAAACGCGTATTGTAACCAACAGAATCACTAATAAAACCATTATAGTAGTTGATGACGACAAAGATTTGCTAACACTGAGTACTGAAGTTTTAAAACAAAATAGCTATACTGTTCTAGCATTTACCAATGTCCAAGAAGCATTAAAAACGGTTGAAAATAATGCCTTTGACCTTATTATAACTGACATTCAAATGCCTATTATGGACGGTTTTACTTTTGCGAAAGCAGTGCAAGAAACCCAAAATTATATCAACCAACCTATTGTTGCTGTAACTGGTCGAAGCGACTTAGGATTAGTGATGTATGAAAAAGCCGGATTTGCAACTGTTATAAAAAAACCTTTTTCAACAAAAACACTTTTGGTGACAATAGAAGCGATATTTAGCAAACAGGAAATCCCTTTTCAAGAAGAAGCGAAAACTATCAAGAATCCAAACGAATTATTTACATTAGAATCACTACAATCCTTCTTAGGAAACGATGAAGTAGCTGTAAAAAGTGTATTGTTTTCGTTTATAGAATCAACAAAAAGCAATCTTTTAATTCTAGAAGAAGCTATAAATAATAGTGATTTTGAAACGGTAAAAGCTACTGCACATCAAATGGCTCCCATGTTCAAACAAATAGAAGCTACAAAAATAGCCCGCATTTTAAATAATATAGAGTCGACTGATTATGACAAAAAAAAATTACAAACACTTTTTGAAAAAATAAGTCAAGATGTCGATTTACTAATCGTGGGGATCAAAAAAACAATTAATTAATATCATATAATTTCAATTTATTATACAAAGTTTTACGAGTTATTTTAAGGAGTTTAGCAGCCTCAGATTTGTTGTTTTGTGTTCTAGCTAATGCATTTACAATTGCATCTTTTTCATTTACAGACAATGAGAAATCACTACTGTTACTGTCCGTTTTTTGAAAAAATTCAATAGGTAAAACAGCCTCTTTAATAAAGTCTGTCTGCGTTAAGAGCGTAGCTCTTTTAACACAGTTTTGTAGTTCTCGTAAATTACCAGGCCATGGATATTTTTGAAAAATAGCTACAACTTCAGGCGAAAAACCTATTACTTCTTTGTTTAATTGTTCGTTTGCTTTTTGAAGAAAAAACTCAGCAAACAACATCAAATCTTCTTCCCGTTCTGACAGCGCTGGCGAATGAATAGAAAATTCATTGATTCGATGGTACAAATCTTCTCTAAAGTCTCCATTCTTAACTGCTTCCCTTAAGTCTTCATTGGTAGCCGTCAGGATTCGGATATCTACTTTTATTTCTTTATTGCTCCCTACAGGTTTTATCTTGCGCTCTTGTAAAGCTCTTAATAATTGAATTTGGTTTTCATAAGACAAATTACCTATTTCGTCTAAAAATACTGTACCGCCATTTGCAGCTTCAAAATAGCCTATTTTATCAGATATAGCGCCTGTGAAAGAGCCCTTTAGATGACCAAAGAATTCACTTGCAGCAAGTTCTTTCGGAATTGCTCCACAATCAACAGCTATAAAATTATTGTTATTACGAAGACTTTGCTGATGGATACTTTTTGCAATAATTTCTTTCCCAGTACCACTTTCGCCAATTATTAACACTGACATATCGGTTGGACTCACCAGATTTATATATTCAGCTAGTTTAATAGACGCTTTAGAAATTCCTTTGACAAATTCTTCTTTAGAATCTGTTTTAGATTTAACCGTTTTCTTTGGTATTGGATCCAAAACATCTTCAGATTCCAATGCATTTTTAATAACAAGTAATACTTCCTCAGGATTAAATGGTTTCGAAATATAATCTGTAGCGCCATTTTTTATAGCTTTTACAGCAGTATTAACATCTGCGTATCCAGTCATTAAAATCACCGGAACATCAGGAAACGCCGATTTAATTTCGGTCATAAGTCCAATGCCATCATCATCTGGCAAACGCAAATCAGTTAGAACCAAGTCAAAAGTTTCCTTTTTTACTGCATTTCTAGCTTCGGTAGCAGAAAATGAAGTAGTAACGGCATAACTATTTTTGATTAGAAACTTTTCTAATAGTTTGCAAAATGAAATATCATCTTCAATTAATAAAATTTTCGGCATTATTGGGCTACATTTTATGCTAAAATAAGGCTAATAAAATTGTCTTTTCATAAAAATATTACAAAAAAAAGAGAAGCCACATGAAGTAACTTCTCTTTTTCAAATCTCTATTCTAGTATTATTATTTATAACCAATTACCATTGACACCTGCCGAAACAGTAGCCTTCTGGTCTTGTACTATAATTATCGAAATTGATTCTTAAAAGTTTCCTCAAAAACTTAGAATTAAAATTCTTAAACTATTATTACAAGTAAGATTTTTATTTATTAGAATTCCTATTTTTTAAGAATTGTACCGTTTGCATCTGTGAAGATGGTCGCGGTTGACTCAGTTGTTTTTACTTCAAGCTTAAATTCTTTGCTTTCATTTGTATACGCTTTTTCTATCACTGCTCCTGGAAGTGCGCTTTCAACAGCTGCTTTTACTGCATCAGGTACCGCATCTAGTCCAATTTCAGCATACTCGTCTTGTAACATCACTTCACTAACAGAAACTACTGTTGGTGCTATTGTGTTATTTGCGAATGTTGATAAACTTCCTAAAAGAATTGCTGCTGATAATATTAACTTTTTCATAATATGTGTGTTTATTTGTTTGTGAAATATTTATTTTAATAATGCTTATTTTTGAATCCAATTTCCGTTTTCGTCAGCAAATAAAGATCCTTCTTTATCTCCCATCTTAACATCTAATTTATATTCTTTGGTTTCACTAACATAAGCTTTACTGATTACTGCGTCAGGATATGCTGCTTTAAGTGCATCTGTAACTGCTGCTGGCAATTCTTCAATTTTGATTTCTGTATACTCATCTGCAATAGTGATTACTTTTTCAACTGAATTTTGAACTGGTGCGATAGCAGCGAATGTTGATAAACTTCCTAAAAGAACCGCTGCTGATAAAATTAACTTTTTCATAATATGTGTGTTTTATTTGTTATCGTATGTTGTTGTTATGTTATTGTTGAATCCATTTTCCGTTTGCATCTGCAAATAAAGATCCTTCTTGATCACCTGTTTTAATATCAATACGATACTCTTTTTTTTCGTTCACAAAAGCCTTGCTAATTACGGCGTCAGGGTAAGCTGTTTTAAGCGCGTCTGTTACCGTTACTGGCAATTCTTCTATTTTTATTTCTGTGTACTCATCTGCAATAGTGATTACTTTTTCTACTGAATTTTGAACTGGTGCGATAGCAGCGAATGTTGATAAACTTCCTAAAAGAACTGCTGCTGATAATATTAACTTTTTCATAATATGCGTGTTTTATAAATTATTGTAAGTTGCTTTAATTCTACTTGTTTTATTATTATTTCTGAATCCACTTTCCGTTTTCGTCAGCAAATACTGAACCTTGCTTATCACCCATAGTGACATCTAATTTGTACTCTTTGTTTTCATTAACATAAGCTTTATTAATCACCGCTTCTGGATAAGCCGTTTTTAATGCTGTTGTAACCGCTGATGGTAATTCTTCAATTTTAATTTCAGTGAATTCGTGTGCAGTAGTGATTACCTTCTCAACTGAATTTTGAATTGGTTCGATAGCTGCAAAAGTTGATAAACTTCCTAAAAGAACCGCTGCTGATAATACTAACTTTTTCATGATATTTGTGTTTATTAATTATTGTATCGTTGTTTTACACATCAGATAAAGAAATTATTGTGCCGTGAAAATAAAAAAATAAAGTTTTCCACACAACAACTGATAACCAGCTGCTTATGTATTCACACCGATTTGAAAATCCGATACTAAGTTGTGTACTTTACGAGTAAAGTGTATACTTTTTACCCATTTCAATAAAAAATAAACATAAAAAAAGCCATACATTGCTGTATGGCTTTTTAAAAAATATTGAAATAAACTATTCTGGAGAAATCATTTTAAACGTATCCATAAAAGCAGTAGTGTAATCTCCTGCTATATAACGAGGATCATCCATTAATTGTCTGTGAAAAGGTATTGTAGTTTTTATTCCTTCAATTACAAATTCATCCAGTGCTCTTCTCATTTTGCTAATTGCTTCCTCGCGAGATTGGGCAGTAGTAATCAGTTTTGCAATCATGGAATCGTAATTTGGCGGAATAGTATACCCTGAATACACATGAGTATCTAATCGAACTCCGTGTCCTCCTGGCATATGAAGTGTCGTTATTTTTCCTGGAGACGGTCTAAAGTCATTATAAGGATCTTCAGCATTAATACGACATTCGATAGCATGCAACTGAGGTAAATAATTCTTACCTGAAATAGGCACTCCTGCCGCTACTAAAATTTGTTCGCGAATCAAATCATAATCAATAACCTGCTCTGTGATTGGGTGCTCTACCTGAATACGGGTATTCATTTCCATGAAGTAGAAATTACGATGTTTGTCCACCAAAAATTCTACCGTTCCCGCACCTTCGTATTTGATATATTCAGCTGCTTTCACTGCTGCTTCACCCATTTTCAAACGCAATTCGTCTGTCATAAATGGAGAAGGAGTTTCTTCAGTCAATTTTTGATGACGTCTTTGTACAGAACAGTCTCTTTCAGAAAGATGACATGCTTTTCCGTATGAATCACCAATAACTTGAATCTCGATATGACGTGGCTCTTCGATTAGTTTTTCAAGATACATTCCGTCATTACCAAAAGCAGCGGCAGATTCCTGACGGGCACCATCCCATGCTTTAAGTAAATCTTCTTCTTTCCAAACTGCACGCATTCCTTTACCCCCACCGCCGGCAGTAGCCTTAAGCATTACTGGGTAACCAAAAGACTGTGCTAATTCTTGAGCTTGTTCGAATGACTCTAAAATACCTACTGAACCAGGAACAACAGGAACACCTGCTTCGATCATCGTGGCTTTTGCAGATGCTTTATCACCCATTCTGTCAATCATCTCCGGAGAAGCTCCTATGAATTTAATCCCGTGCTCCTGACATATTTTTGAAAATTTTGAATTTTCTGAAAGAAAGCCATATCCTGGATGTATCGCATCTGCATTTGTAATTTCTGCAGCGGCAATAATATTTGACATTTTCAAATAGGACAAATTGCTTGGAGGCGGTCCTATGCAAACAGCTTCATCAGCAAACCTTACGTGTAAACTTTCTACATCGGCAGTAGAATAAACAGCCACGGTTTTAATGCCCATTTCTTTACACGTTCTAATTATACGAAGTGCAATCTCTCCCCTATTTGCAATTAATATTTTTTTAAACATCTCTTTTAAATTTAAAATTTAAATAACAAACTCGAAATTCCAAATCTCCTGAATTAAAATCCGGAATTTAAAATATTGAAATTTAAACTGTTATGATGGATCTACTAAGAATAAAGGTTGGTCAAATTCTACCGGTGACATATCGTCAACCAATATTTTTACAATTTTACCAGAAACTTCAGATTCAATTTCGTTAAATAATTTCATCGCTTCAATTACACAAAGAACATCTCCTTTTCCAATAGTAGTTCCTACTTCCACAAACATAGCTTTGTCTGGAGATGGTTTTCTATAAAAAGTCCCAATAATTGGCGACTTTATAGTAATGTATTTGTTTTCTTCTACAACAGGAGCCTCTACAACAGCTGCAACTGGCGCAGCATTTTGAATAGGCATTGCTTGCTGAAGTTGATTGTGAGCCGGCATTTGTTGCACATACGTTGTCTCTGTTGTGCTGCCTTCTAACGTTGTTCTAATGGTGATTTTAACATCATCCATTTCCAATTTAACTTCTGCAACTCCTGAATTTGCTACAAATTTGATTAGGTTCTGAATTTCTTTTAAATCCATAATTATTTGTTTTTAGTTTAAATTTATTTTTTGTCGTATGCCCATTTTAAATAAACAGATCCCCAAGTGAAACCTCCTCCAAAAGCAGCCAAAATAATTGTATCCCCTTTCTTAAAGAGGTGTTCAAAATCATAAAGCACTAATGGCAATGTTGCAGAGGTAGTATTCCCATACTTTTCTATATTCATTAAAACCTTAGATTCATCTAAATTCATTCTGCTGGCTGTAGCATCGATTATACGCTTATTTGCCTGATGCGGAACTAACCAATCAACATCTGCATTGGTAAGGTCATTCCTTTTCATAATAAGCTCACTAGCGTCAGCCATATTTGTTACTGCATATTTAAAAACAGTTTTCCCGTCTTGTACAATATTGTGTCTGTTCTCTTCTATCGTTTTAAAAGAAGTGGGATTTAGAGATCCTCCAGCATCAATCTTTAAAAAATCACGACCTATCCCGTCACTTCTTAAATACTCGTCCCGTAATCCTAGGCCTTCATAATTGGGTTCAAACAATACGGCGCCCGCACCATCTCCGAAAATTATACAGGTAGATCGATCCGTATAATCTACAATAGAAGACATTTTATCAGCACCTATTAGCAGTACTTTTTTATATTTTCCGGATTGAATGTAGGCCGAGGCAACAGACATTCCGTATAGAAAACTAGAACAAGCAGCCTGTAAATCAAACGCAAAAGCATTTGTAGCTCCTATTTCTGTAGCAACATAAACTCCCGTCGCAGCGACCGGCATATCTGGTGTTGCAGTTGCCATTACTATCAAATCAATATCTAAAGGATTAACATTTGATTTAGCTAATAAGTCTTGTGCGGCTTTTATGGCTAAATATGATGTTCCTTTATCTGCGTCTTTTAGAATTCTTCTTTCTTTAATTCCTGTTCGAGAGGTGATCCACTCGTCATTTGTATCGACCATTGTTTCTAGAACTTTGTTTGAAAGTACAAAGTCAGGAACATAGGCTCCAACAGCGGTTATTGCGGCTGTAATTGTATTCATGGTATTTGAATATTTTTTTTCAAATTATAACATTTGAAAAAACGATTAAAGAGTTGAAAATTACAAAAAAATATCTAAACCTTTTGTTATAGAACTTTTAATTTAATGAAAATTACAAACAACAAAAAAACTCTCACGATGTGAGAGTTCCAATATCATTTACAAAAAAAATGCATTAAGCAACAGCTACAGACTTATCTATAACAACTTGCCCTCTGTAATACATTTTCCCTTCATGCCAATAGGCTCTGTGGTATAAATGCGCTTCACCCGTAATTGGGCAAGTAGCGATTTGTGCTACAGTAGCTTTGTAATGTGTTCTTCTCTTATCTCTTCTTGTTTTGGAGATTTTTCTCTTAGGATGTGCCATTTTACTATATTATTTATCCGTTAATAGTTGCTTTAATTTGTCCCAACGTGGGTCAATATTTTCTTCTTTATCTTGTATTATCTCTTCTTCAACCTGTTCATTTTCTTCTTTATGCTCTTCCAGAACCAATTCTTTTAGTCTTTCAAGCGCTTCCGTTTTTAAACTTCCGTCTTGCACCCCTGGATGAACCCGTCTTAAAGGTACAGAAAGCGCAATCATTTCATATACATACTGAGCAATATCTATCTCGAATTCTCCAAACGGAAGAATCAGTAATTCCTCATTATCATTATTATAAACATCTCCAAAACGAACTATCAATTTCATCTCCCCTTCTATTGGCAGATCAAAATCTTCACTCGTTAGATCACAAGGAACATTCACAGTCCCTTCGTGCTTGAAAATCAATTCTAGCATCGTGCTTTTCTTCTCTAAAACTACATTTACTTTGATATTCGAATTTTTAAATTCATCATAATCAAAGATTTCAAAGAACGCATTACTTATTTGATATTCAAAATGATGTTTTCCTAGCTTTAATCCCACAAATGGAATTAAATATTGTTTAGTCTTATTCATTTCAACAAAATTTTGCCCCAAACTTCGGGAGTGCAAAGATATAAAATTATTACATATCTAATAATGTTATTTATCTTTTTTTATTTAGTGTTGTTTCTCCTTAACCTTTAATGGTTTTTGACTGATTTCTTCATACTGAATTCTGGAACGATAAATATCTAAAGCAAGATAAACCGCTTCTTTGAAAGAGTTATAATCTGCAATTCCTTTTCCAGCAATATCATAAGCCGTCCCATGATCTGGAGATGTTCTTATTTTATTCAAACCCGCGGTATAATTAACCCCTTTACCAAAAGACAATGTTTTAAAAGGGATTAGCCCTTGATCGTGATAGGCAGCAATTACCGCATCATATTTCTCATATTGCCCACTTCCAAAAAAACCATCTGCTGCAAAAGGACCAAATACCAAAGTTCCCTTGTCAAATATTTTTTTTAATGTTGGCTTCAACACCGCATCATCTTCTTTACCGATCACACCCCCATCACCACAATGTGGATTTAATCCTAAAACCGCAATCTTAGGTTTATTGATACTAAAATCCTGAATCAACGATTTTCTTACCGTTTCAATTTTTTCTTTAATCAACTCCTCTGTAAGTCGAGATGCTATTTCGCTAACCGGAATATGATCCGTCAACAAACCTACTCTTAAATTACCTTGAACCATCAACATCAATGCATTTCCTTCTAACTCTTGGTTTAAATAATCTGTATGACCCGGAAACTTAAACTCCTCTGATTGAATATTGTATTTGTTTATTGGCGCAGTCACTAAAACATCTACCAATCCTTCTTTTAAAGCACTTGTAGCTGCAATAAATGATTTTACCGCATATTCCCCAACTTTGTCATCATTAACCCCAAGATTCAAATCTACCCCTTCTCTCCAAAGATTCAAAACATTAATCTTCCCGGGAACAATTTGGTCTAATTTATCAATTCCATGCAGCGGAACCGTTGATTCTAAATTCTTTTTTATGAATGACATTATTTTCACATTGGCAAAAATAACAGGAGTACAAAGCTCTAACATTCGAGAATCCTCAAATGTTTTAAGAACAACTTCGCTTCCAATACCGTTTAAATCTCCTATTGAAATTCCAACTATTATATTTTCTGCTTTTTTCATCATTACCTCTAGTTATTTATTACTAATTTTGAAGTGCAAATTTAGTAAAATAAAATAAGATATGTTTACAGGAATCATAGAAACCCTTGGTACTATCCAAGAAATAAAAAAAGACAAAGACAATATTCACATAACGATGGACTCCTCAATCACAGCGGAACTTAAAATAGACCAAAGCGTTGCCCACAATGGAATTTGCCTAACCGTGGTTGCGTTGAAAGACACCTCATACACCGTCACCGCTATTGACGAAACAATCAAAAAAACAAACCTTGGAAATTGGGAAGTTGGCGACAGCGTGAATCTGGAAAGAGCCATGAAGCTAGGAGACAGACTTGACGGCCATATTGTGCAAGGTCATGTTGACCAAACCGGAACATGTATTGAAGCTGCCGAAACTAATGGTAGCTGGCTTTATACGTTTGAATATAATGAAGAACTAAACAACCTTACGATCGAAAAAGGTTCAATTACCGTAAACGGAGTGAGTCTGACAGTCATAAACTCAAAGAAAAATCAATTTAGCGTTGCGATAATTCCATACACCTATGAACACACTAATTTCAATAGTTTTAAGATAGGCACAAAAATAAACCTGGAATTTGACGTTATAGGAAAGTACGTTTCCAAACTTTACAGCAACAAACTATAATAACACCTCTGCAAAAGGAAAAGAGCTCAATCTACATTGAGCTCTTTTCCTTTATGTTATGCTTAAAAATAACGTAAAACCCAAACAGCAGCGCAGCCAACACCAATAAGAACAGGCTTTGATCTATTGGCACCACTGGAGCTGGCTGTCCTGGCGGAACTGGCGGCGGCGGCGCCCCAGCAAATATTGCCTCACAGAACAATACTAGCACCACCGTTAGTAAACATTTATTTAAGACAATTTTCATAGTTTCCAAAAATAGCAAATCCATTGGTCAAAAAAAGCAATCTAAGCTTTTTATTATTAATATTTAACGAAAATTAATGACAAGTCCGTAAAAACCTACTTCCCTAGAAACACTCATTCTTAAATTAAAATTCCTTTTTTTACATCAAATTTCATTTATTTATCGAAAAACAAAACCCCTCAAAACAAATAGTTTTGAGGGGTTTTTTGTGGTCCCACCTGGGCTCGAACCAGGGACCACCTGATTATGAGTCAGGTGCTCTAACCAGCTGAGCTATAGGACCGGTTTAGAGTTTGCAATATTACTACTATTTTTCGTTTGCTCCAAATATTTTTAACCTAGTTTCACAATAAATATTGTAAATAAAAAAATAAAAACAGAAAACTCCTGATTATTAGATTTATAAAAAAAATTAAACTTAAATTATTTTATCTCTTGACACAATTCTATCAGAACACCATTAGTACTTTTAGGATGCAAGAAGGCAACCAACTTATTATCTGCTCCTTTTTTAGGAATTTCGTTCAAGACAACAAAACCTTCTTTTTTAAGTCGGGCGATCTCTTCCTCTATATTTTCTACATCAAAGGCAATGTGATGAATCCCTTCTCCTTTTTTTTCTAAGAATTTCGCGATTGGACTTTCTGGATTTGTGGCCGCCAAAAGCTCTATCTTATTGGGTCCGTTTTGAAAAAAAGAAGTTGTTACACCTTCGCTTTCGACTTCCTCAAATTTATAAGCTGGCGTCCCAAAAAGTTTTTCAAACAATAAATTAGAAACTTCTAAATCATTAACCGCTATTCCTATGTGCTCTATTTTTCTCATTGCCTAAATATTTTATGTCTTGTTAAACTAATTATAATTCTATTTTAGCCTAAATTATTCCGTTGTCATGCCGTTTGTTGTAAAATCGAAAGTTCAAGCTATTAATTATTTACAGTTGCACACTTTAGACACCCGTAAAATTAAACATTAAAAACTAAAAATAATTATCGGACGAGCCACAAAAGTAAGCCAAATTGAACACCCATAATAATTTTATAAAAAAATTCAATCTCAGCAATTATAATTGTTATTTTGTAAATTCTAATCCTAATATGATATGTTGAAAAACAATTTAAAATATATTTCCCTTCTTTTACTAATTGTAATTGCAAGCTGTGCAAAAAGAGGAACGATTACAGGTGGCTTAAAAGACACGATTGCACCAGTATTAAAAATGAGTTTCCCAGAAAATTTTAGCACTAACTTTAAAGGAAATGAGATTAAATTAGTCTTTGATGAAAATATCAAGCTCAAAAACCTAAACAAGCAATTGGTTATTTCACCACCCATGAAATACGAACCAATAATTTCGCCTACATCTGCAACTAAAACGCTGTCGATAAAAATAAAAGACACCTTACAACCTAACACAACCTATAGCATCAACTTTGGCCAAAGTATCGCTGACAACAACGAAAACAATCCGTACAATCAATTTAAATACGTATTCTCTACAGGAGACTTTATTGACTCTCTTACTATTGGCGGGAGAATAAAAGATGCTTACCAGAAAGAAGCAGACGCATTTGTATCAGTTATGCTTTATGATGTGAACGAAAAATACAATGATTCAGTGGTTTTTAACAACTCCCCAAGATATATCACTAACACTTTAGACAGTTTAAAAACATTTAGATTAGAGAATTTAAAGGCTGGAAAGTATTTATTAGTTGCTATGAAAGACAAAAATAGCAACAACAAATTCAATCCTAAAGAGGACAAAATAGGTTTTAGAAAAGAATTTATTACGATTCCAAATGATACGGTTTACGAATTGGAATTATTCAAAGAGGCCCTCCCATTTAAAGCTTTTAAACCAACTCAAGCGTCCGGGAATCGCTTGCTTATTGGTTACGAAGGAGACGTAAAATCAGTCGATTTAAGGCCGAAAATAGTCTTAAAAAACAACGATGATATTGTACCAACAATCGTAACTCATTTTCCTAAAAAAGACTCCCTTCAAATATGGTACAAACCTATCAAAATAGACTCTTTGGCAATGACCGTAAACAAAGACAACTACCAAGGGAAGTTTACATTCAAAATTAAAGAGCAGAAAAAAGACACTCTAAATATTACCGCACTTCAAAACGGTAATCTAAATTTCAGAGAACGTTTTACTTTAGAAACAACTACTCCACTGGTTCATATTGACACTTCAAAAATAAAGTTGACCAACAAAGATTCTGTCGCAGTAGCATTCACGACCGAATACGACGATTTCAATCAGAAGCTGTTTTTTGATTTCAAAAAAGAGCCATCAGAAAAGTATACTTTTACCATTTTACCAAACGCACTCACCGATTTTTTTGAGGTAGCAAATGACACTTTATCCTTTAAATTAAATACGAAAGGCACCTCCGAGTACGGAAATCTTCGAATACAACTTCAAAATGTAAAACGCTTCCCAGTTATTGTCGAATTGACCAACGCAAAAGGAGATATTATGGCTTCAGAATATAGCGAAAATGATACTACCGTTGATTTTAATTTATTGGAACCCGCATTATTTACACTGCGCCTTATTTATGACGAAAACAAAAATAAAACTTACGACAGTGGTAATTACTTAGAAAAACGATATTCAGAAGAAGTGGTTTATTTTTCTAAAGAAATAGACATTCGTGCGAATTGGGATGTGGAACAGGTTTTTGACGTGAGCTTACCCTATACTCCCGAGCCAAAGAAGAAAGTAGATGCTAAGAAAAAATCTAGTTTCTAATTTCAAAAGAATCTTTATCATTTAAAAAATTAAGTTTTTTTCGGGTTTCTATTAGCGTTGACTGGTTTAAAGTGGTTATAAAAACCCCTTCAGATTCTTGTGGAGCAATTAAATGTTCACCTAAGCAATCTAATACTTGTGAGTGCCCAATGTATTCATAACCGTTAGCGTCAGTGCCTATTCTATTTACCCCTACCACACAACTCATATTTTCTATAGCGCGGGCTGCAAGCAAGGTATCCCAAGCTTTAATTCGGGTCTTGGGCCAACTGGCAACGTAAATTAATAAATCGTAATTCACGACGTTACGAGAGAAAACTGGGAATCGTAAATCATAACACACAAAAGGACAGATTCTCCACCCGAGGTATTCTACAATTAATTTTTGAGTGCCTCTTGAATACACTTTGTCTTCGCCAGCTAACGTAAACAAATGTCTTTTGTCATAATGCTGTATCTCACCTGATGGAAACACAAATAGCATTCGGTTATAGAAAGTAGCATTCTCTTCTTCTATCACTACGCTTCCTGTTATTGCTGCGTTTTTGGCTTTCGCCAAAGCTTGCATCCACATTACTGTTTCTCCTTGCATAGTCTCCGCGACTTTTGCGGGAGCCATTGTAAATCCCGTTGTAAACATTTCAGGCAGTACAACAAGATTTACATCTTCAGCAATTGCATTTATTTTTTCTTCAAAATACGCTCTGTTTGCTTCTGGGTTTTCCCAAATTAGTGCAGATTGAATTAAAGCTACTTTCATTGTTGTTCGTTTTTATAAAGGTAAAAAAGTAATTTGTTTTGAAGTATGTATATTTCGAATTTTGAAAAACAAAATGTAATTAAACCACGAATTTCTTTGGGTGAGGAATAGTAGTGGAAATCCTTTTATGGAATGCAATGGAATAAAAGATTGTAACGAATAGCCCGACCGTAGGGCACCCCAAAACAAAAAACGCATCCAAATAAATGAATGCGTTTTTAGATTCTTCCTTACGTCAGAATGACAAATAGTATTATCCTTTCATACTTGCTGACATATACTCTCTGTTCATACGTGCGATGTTCTCTAAAGAAATTCCTTTAGGACATTCCACCTCACAAGCTCCGGTGTTAGTACAGTTACCAAAACCTTCAGCATCCATCTGGTGCACCATGTTTAATACACGATCCGTTGCTTCAATACGTCCTTGAGGCAACAAAGCATATTGAGATACTTTGGCCGCTACGAACAACATAGCCGATGAGTTTTTACAAGTGGCAACACAAGCACCACAACCTATACAAGTAGCTGCATCGAACGCATCATCTGCATCTTGCTTATTAACTGGAATTGTATTTGCATCGATAGTATTTCCTGAAGTGTTAACAGATATAAATCCACCTGCATGTTGGATTCTATCAAAAGCACTTCTGTCAACAACTAAATCTTTTACTACTGGGAAAGCCCCTGCACGAAATGGCTCAATAGTGATAGTATCGCCATCATTGAACATACGCATGTGCAATTGACAAGTGGTTACTTTTCTATCTGGACCGTGCGCTTCACCATTGATATACAAAGAACACATTCCGCAAATTCCTTCGCGACAATCGTGGTCAAACGCTACTGGTTCTCCCCCTTTGCCCATCAAGTCTTGATTAAAGACGTCAAGCATTTCGAGGAAAGACATATCTGGCTCAATTCCGTCGATTTGATAATCAACCATTGCTCCTTTATCTTGGGCGTTTTTCTGACGCCATATTTTTAATGTAAGTTTCATCTTTTTAAATTTGAAAGTCTTTAAGTCGAAGGTCAAAAGTCCAATTTTATTGTGACTCTTAACTTTTAACTTTCGACAAATTACTATTTATAACTACGAGTTACCAATTTAACATTATCGAAAATTAAGTCTTCTTTATGTAAAACGGCATCACTTGGTTTCCCCTTGTATTCCCATGCGGCTACATATGCAAAATTCTCGTCATCACGCTGTGCTTCACCATCAGCAGATTGATATTCCTCACGGAAGTGACCTCCACAAGATTCATTACGATGTAAAGCATCTTTAGCGAACAATTCTCCTAATTCTAAGAAATCAGCAACACGAGTCGCCTTTTCTAATTCTTGGTTGAATCCTTTGTCAGTTCCTGGAACTCTAACATCCTTGTAAAACTCTTCACGTAAAGCAGCGATTTCTGTGATAGCTTCATTAAGACCTTTAGCATTTCTAGCCATTCCAACTTTGTCCCACATAATTTTACCCAATCTTCTATGGAAGTGGTCAACAGATTGTGTTCCGTTATTGTTCATGAATTTTTCGATCTGCTCTTTCACTCCTTTTTCGGCAGCAGCAAATTCTGGCGAGTCAGTAGAGATTGGTCCCATTTTAATATCTGGTGATAAATAATCTCCGATAGTATAAGGCAATACAAAATATCCATCAGCTAATCCTTGCATTAAAGCAGAGGCACCTAAACGATTTGCACCGTGATCAGAAAAGTTTGATTCCCCAATAGAGAAACATCCTGGAATAGTAGTTTGTAAGTTATAATCAACCCAAGTTCCACCCATTGTATAATGGACTGCAGGATAAATCATCATAGGAGTCGCATATGGATTTTCATCTACAATCTTCTCGTACATCTGAAATAAGTTACCGTATTTATTGGCAACTACATCAGTACCTAATTTGACAATTACTTCAGCATCATTTCCATCTAAGCCTTTTATGTGTGCTTGTTCTTTTCCGTAACGTTGAATTGCCGCAGCAAAATCTAAGTAAACAGCTTCACCTGTTTTATTCACTCCAAAACCAGCATCGCATCTTTCTTTGGAAGCACGAGAAGCTACATCACGAGGAACAAGATTCCCAAATGCAGGATATCTTCTTTCTAGATAATAATCTCTATCAGCTTCAACAATTTGAGTTGGTTTTAATTTCCCTTCACGAATCGCTTTAGCATCTTCTAGTTTTGCTGGTACCCATATACGACCATCATTTCTTAAAGACTCAGACATCAACGTTAATTTTGCCTGATGATCTCCAGAAACTGGAATACATGTTGGGTGAATTTGTGTATAACAAGGGTTCGCAAAAAAGGCTCCTTTTTTATGTATTTTCCAAGCTGCAGTAGCATTAGATCCCATCGCATTGGTAGACAAAAAGAAAACGTTTCCGTATCCTCCAGAAGCAATAACTACCGCGTGAGCTGAATGTCTTTCAATTTCACCAGTAACTAAATTACGAGCGATAATTCCTCTTGCTTTTCCATCCACGATTACTAGATCTAGCATTTCGTGACGGCTGTGCATTGTTATTTTACCACGTCCTATTTGGCGATTCATTGCTGAATAAGCACCTAGCAACAATTGTTGTCCTGTTTGTCCTTTAGCATAAAACGTACGCGACACTAACGTTCCTCCAAAAGAACGGTTGTCTAGTAAGCCTCCATATTCACGTGCAAAAGGCACACCCTGAGCTACGCACTGGTCAATAATATTAGTAGAAACTTCAGCCAAACGATGAACGTTTGCTTCACGAGAGCGATAATCCCCTCCTTTTACTGTGTCATAAAATAATCTGAAAACAGAATCCCCATCTCCTTGATAATTTTTTGCCGCATTGATTCCTCCTTGTGCTGCAATAGAGTGCGCACGACGTGGTGAATCTTGAAAACAAAAAGCTTTTACGTTATATCCTAACTCTGCTAATGTTGCAGCAGCAGAACCTCCAGCTAATCCTGTTCCAACAATGATAACATCTAAGTTACGTTTGTTAGCCGGATTTACTAAATTAATATGATCTTTATAATCTGTCCATTTATCCGAAATTGGACCATTTGGAATTTTTGAGTCTAATGCCATTATAATTTAATATTAATGATTGAAATGATGAAATAATGCAATAAAAATAAAACCGAAAGGAATTACAAAAGCGAACGCTAATCCGAAATTTTTCAATCCTTTAGAATATTTATTATTGAAACCAACCGATTGGAAAGAAGAACTGAATCCGTGATTCAAGTGCAGTGCTAACAATACAAATGAAATACAATACAATGCTGTACGCACTGGACTTTCAAACTTCTCTACTAATTCATGAAAATATCTTGTTTCATCCAATGGATTAAAAGCTACATATTTATAAACCATTTCTGGTACCCAGAAATCATAAAAGTGTAAACCTAAAAAAGCCAAAATAACTGAACCTGTAATAATCATGTTTCTAGATGCCCAAGAAGAGTTTGCAGCACCATTGTTTTTTGCATAAGCAATTGGTCTTGCGCTTCTATTTTTGAAATCTAAAACAAACCCCATAATAAAGTGAAAAATCACTCCTACTATTAAAATTGGCTGAATTACAAATTGTACTAAAGGATTATTTCCCATAAAATGAGAAATGGAATTGAATGTGTCCGGACTAAACACCGAAGTCATATTAATAAAAAAGTGCTGTGCTAGAAACAACATCAGAAAGAGTCCTGAAAGCGCCATAGCCACTTTTTTAGCTATTGACGACTTCAATAATGCAGATTGTGTCATAAGATTTAATAATTTGTTTTAAGAATAACACAAAAATAGAGCAAATTGCCCTCAACTACAACCTTTTCGCTCTTATTTATAATGATTTTAAAGTGTATTTTTTTTATAGATTTTACCCGTCTAAAAAACCATTACATACTGTTTTTCAATATATTAAACTATAAATATTCCCGTTTATAGTCTCTTTTAGACCTTAGAATATAACAAAAATAGTGTTATTCAATTTATTCCTGAATTTCATTTAGTTCAATCCCCAAAAAATCTAAGACTATTTCATTAACTACTAGGGATAAATAGTACCGTGAAACCGGCTTTATACCTTCTTTAAGGCAATCAACTAAATTTAGCCATGTATTTTTGAACAATTAGATCTGTATTTTCATTTCGGGTTTTGAGTTCCAATTGAATTGGAGCAGAAGCCCTTACTTCACAGTTTTTTACAGCACAGGTTTCACAAGTCACTCCGACGATTTGTTTTTGGATAGACTTATTATCGATGAATTTGAATTTCTTCTTCATGCTTGCAGTAATCAAAATACCTACTGATATACTTCTCAAACAATCTTTTTTGAACGGATCTTCTGTCGCCGATGAGAAAACCAAAAACTCGTTGCCGCTATTTTCATAGCGCGAAATTTGAGCATCAAAATAGTGACTATTATTCTGCTCCATGGATTGCACGATTGTTTTGACAGAAATCCATCTTCGGCAATAATGTTCATTCATCTCGTTGGCATGTGGCTCCTGCTGATTAGTGATGTGTAGTTCCTTTTTAATCTGATAGGTATCTGCTCCTCTCTTATGAGACAAGCGAAGGAAAAATATATTTTTTAACTGGAAGTCCTTAGGCAAAATATTGGTTAAACGTTGGTAGAAAGATTCCGGAGAAACATTGAACTTACCCATCAATTCAATCATTTCCTGCGGCTTAGGATCTGTTTTAGCCAAGAACAAATTCAATTCGGTTACCAGCTGTTTTCTAGGTATTAACAGCGCACCGGCAAAATACGAAGCATAAAAATTATTCAAAACCTGATCAAAATTATCAAATTTAATCCAACTGAACGTGAACAAACGCTCAGTTATTTCCAAATAGTTGTAAGCGATCTCTTTAGCCAGAATAAACGCCTTTTGCTGTTCATCAATATCTAAGGAAAGCAACAAGGTTTTGCTTTTTGGAACATATATAGACCGCAAATCTCCCAACTCCTCTTGCTCTGAAAAAACAATTTCCTGAATTTTATAGCCATATTCTTCCGTCAATACAGCCGTCAAATCTTCAATCGAAATTTTAGTATCAATATTTATTTGAAATGCTTTTGAGAAATCCAATACTTTCTGTTCTAAATCCTCAAAATAATTATTATGCGCTTCTTGGTAAGAACGTAAGGCCGCTAGGAAAAAACTCTCCCTAGTTAAATTATAGTGCTGTGCAATCTCGATAATTGTACTAATAAAGGCATTTACTTTTGCCGGAGCATTAGCAATGATATCAATGAGGTCGTTTTCCTGAATTCCGAAAATATCCAATGGAATTTCTTTTAGAATCCCTGATTTTAAGATTTCTCCGATGGGAGCCAGATTATTATCTAATTTCAACGAGACCATATTGTCGTATGAAACATCCAACTTTTCTGCTAAAAGAATTATCTTATCTGTCTTCGGATATTTCTTGCCTTTTTCAATTTCGTTTAAATACGATTTTGAAAGATCGGTGATTTTGGCTAAGCCAAATAACGATAAATTCTTATTTGTGCGCGCTTGTTTGAGTTTAAGCCCAAAAATCAATTTTATATATTCTTTTTCTACAATCATATCAAGATTCTATTTATTCTTTCAAAGGAGCATTTAATTCCAAAAAAAACATCGAAAAGAACATTGCTTTTCCCTTACGTTCCTTTCATTTTTTCAAAGATACGCTAAAAAACAAAAAAGACATAAAAAAAGCTTTTCATCCCTTTCTCGAACGTTCACTTGTTTTCCAAACCTGTTTTTTTTAACATATTCATTTAAAACTATTTAACTCTAAAAATTTTATCGAAATATCTTATTTTAATACAGCCCAAAACACCGCTACTCCCAGAACATCAAATCCAACTACAATCAAAGATGCTACAGAAACAAAGTAGTTCTAAGTAAAACGATTCTTTACTAACCTGATAACACATCGATATAAAAACCTACTCATTGAGCCAATGCGTATTAGTTGTTTTTTACATAAAATTATTGAATTCGTAACCAGAAACAATTTAATCTTAGTATTTTTGAGTAATTATAAAGATTAAATAGAAAGAACATGAAATACCATCAAATTGACCGTGACTTATTTATAAAAAACCGTTCCAAATTTATGGCTCAAATGAAGCCTAAAAGCGTTGCCGTTTTTAACTCTAATGATATTTATCCGATAAGTGCTGACAGTACGATGCCATTTGCACAACACCGTGACATCTTTTATTTAAGCGGCGTGGATCAGGAAGAAAGCATCTTACTTCTATTTCCAGACGCTCCTTATGAGCATCAAAGAGAAATGTTATTCCTAAAAGAAACCAATGATCATATTGCGGTTTGGGAAGGCGAAAAACTGACTAAAGAACGTGCTCTAGCCGTTTCTGGAATTAAAACCGTGTATTGGCTACAAGAATTCGAAAAAGTATTGTTTGAATTAATGACACATTCTGATACGATTTACATCAATACCAATGAACATTACAGAGCAACTGTAGAAACAGAAACCCGTGAAGCCCGTTTTGTAAAATGGTGGAAAGAGAAATATCCAGCGCACACCGTTGCAAAAAGCAACCCCATTTTGCAACGCATTCGTTCCGTAAAAGAAAGTGAAGAAATTGACTTGATTCAACAAGCTTGTAACATCACCGAAAAAGGATTCCGTAGAGTGCTATCTTTCGTGAAACCAAATATGATGGAATACGAAATCGAAGCTGAGTTTATTCATGAATTCGTTCGTAATCGTTCCAAAGGTTTTGCTTACACGCCAATTATTGGTTCAGGAAACAATGCTAATGTATTGCATTATATCGAAAACAACCAGCAATGTAAAGCCGGTGATTTGATTTTGATTGATGCTGGTGCAGAGTACGCAAATTATTCCAGCGATATGACCCGTACTATTCCAGTTTCAGGAAAATACAACGACCGACAAAAAGCGGTTTACAATGCCGTTTTACGAGTTAAAAACGAAGCGACCAAAATGCTACTTCCAGGAACACTCTGGAAACAATACCATATTGAAGTAGGAAAATTAATGACTTCAGAACTACTTGGTTTAGGGCTAATTGACAAAGCCGATGTACAAAATGAAAATCCAGACTGGCCTGCTTACAAAAAATATTTCATGCACGGAACATCACACCACATGGGATTAGACACACACGATTACGGAATTTTGACAGAGCCTATGCAAGCTAATATGGTTTTCACCGTAGAACCTGGCATTTATATTCCTGCGGAAGGTTTCGGTATTCGTCTTGAGGATGATGTCGTAATTCAAGAAAGTGGGGAGCCATTCAACTTGATGCGCAACATTCCTATTGAAGTGGATGAAATTGAAAGCTTGATGAATTCTTAAGTAAGAAAACAGAGCAAATAAAAAAGAATAAATACGGTTTACAGCAATGTGAACCGTTTTTTTATGGAACAAACTCAATCTTCAATTAAAAGATGACACATCCTAATTAAACATTTTTCCAATCTTTTGGGCGCATCCCCGCTTCCGTAAACTCCAGCTAGGCCGGGCTATTCGCTACAAGTCCTCGTCTCGTCCTAAAAGACGAGACTGTGGGCTTTTCGCTGCTATCCCTTGCGCACACAATGACAACACATAAAAATTCCATAACAAATCCTAAAACAATCTTAAAAACGTAACTTTATTATACTGTTGACGTCCTATTAAAATAAATGACGTTAATCAGTCATTGAATAAAACTAAAACACAACGAAACATAGACAAAAGAGTATTTTAATCTAACACTATTAAGAAGCCCATAATTATGTTTTTCTTTAAAAAGTAAAACGCTTTTAAAACACTTCAAAAATCTATGTCTCTATGTGTTTAAAAAAAACAAATCATCTTCTAAAAATCAAAATTATGACAGCACACGAAATCGATTACCAGATATTTGGCGAAGAAATGCAATATGTAGAAATCGAACTAGATCCGCAAGAAATCGTCATTGCCGAAGCAGGAAGTTTTATGATGATGGACAACAACATCCATATGGAAACAATTTTTGGAGATGGTTCAGAACAAAAATCAGGAATCTTCGGCCAACTATTAAACGCCGGTAAAAGAGTTCTTACGGGCGAAAGCTTATTTATGACAGCCTTCATCAATCAAGCTAATTCAAAAGGAAAAGTATCATTTGCTTCTCCTTACCCCGGAAAAATCCTTCCTATCGATTTAACTGAATTTCAAGGAAAATTCATCTGTCAAAAAAGCTCGTTTCTTTGCGCTGCCAAAGGCGTATCTGTTGGAATTGAATTCTCTAAAAAACTAGGTCGCGGATTCTTTGGCGGTGAAGGATTCATCATGCAAAAAATAGAAGGCGACGGAATGGCATTTGTACATTCTGGAGGAACCATGGCCAAAAAAGAACTAAGAGCAGGCGAAATCCTAAAAGTGGATACGGGCTGCATCATAGGATTCACTAAAGAGGTAGATTATGACATCGAATTCATTGGCGGAATCAAGAACTCGATTTTTGGAGGAGAAGGTTTATTCTACGCTACCCTTCGTGGCCCTGGAACGGTGTATGTACAATCCCTACCTTTCAGCAGACTCGCAGATAGAATCATCGCTTCAGCACCAAAAGCGGGTGGAAACAGTCGTGATGAAGGAAGCCTATTGGGCGGATTAGGAAATTTATTGGATGGAGATAATCGATTTTAAAGTATACGAATCCTAGACGATTTTCGTCAAAAACTTGTCATGGATCAAGACAAAATGTTGTGGGGAAATATTAAAATCTTGATATTTGTGTTTCCAAATTATACCAAATGCAAGACTC
>NZ_JBZXDY010000014.1:0-94507 GCF_058725285.1 Flavobacterium sp. DW-iso2
CCGTCAGCGGCTAATCCAGCTCCTGTTTGAGTTACATCCAGTTCTGATTGAATGTTTCCTTCAATTCCTGTGGCTCTCGTTTTTTCTGTCCCAATTGCATCCGAATTTACTTTCGCTTGCGCATCCAAATCTTCTGTAGCAGCAACCAAAGAGGCAGATGTTTTCATATAATTGGTAGCGCCATTTGCACTATAAGTCCCATCAGCGGCTAATCCAGCTCCTGTTTGAGTTACATCCAGTTCTGATTGAATGTTTCCCTCAATTCCTGTTGCTCTGGTTTTTTCTGTTCCAATTGCATCTGAATTTACTTTCGCTTGCGCATCCAAATCTTCTGTAGCAGCAACCAAAGAGGCAGATGTTTTCATATAATTGGTAGCGCCATTTGCACTATAAGTTCCGTCAGCGGCTAATCCAGCTCCTGTTTGAGTTACATCCAGTTCTGATTGAATGTTTCCTTCAATTCCTGTGGCTCTCGTTTTTTCTGTTCCAATTGCATTGGCATTAACCAGTTCAGCAGCTCTTGCGGCTGTAGCTTCAGCATCAATATTAGTTTGAAGTGTAGTTTCAGCGCTTGTAGCTCTTGTCTTCTCAGTCGCAATGGCATCTGCATTTGCTTTCGCTTGTAGATCTAATATATTATCTGCATCGTTTAAGTCAGTTGCTGCAGCGATGTAATTAGCAGTAGTATTTTTAATGTATGTTCCGTCATTTGCTAATCCAGCTCCTGCTTGGGTAGCGTCTACTTCATCACTAATAGTATTATAGGATGCAAATACACTATCATCTACATAATCCTTAATCGCTTTTACACTTGGATATTTGGTATTAGAAGCCCCATCTGTAATTATAGCTGTTGATTTATTTGCTACGTTTTCCTTTAAATTTAACGCTGTTTGAGCAGCAGTGCTAACAGGTTTATTAAGGTCGCTCGTATTATCAACATTACCTAAATTCAAGTTAATTTTCGCATCGATAACATTCGAAGCATTTGTACCTCCATTTTCAATAGCGACAATTCCAGTTACATTCTCTGCTGAGAAGGCAAAGGGAACCGAATTAAATATCTGATCGCTAATTTCGGTAAAAGACCCGCAACTTCCACTAATATTCGCACCCACGTTTAGTGTTTTTATAGCAGCATTCCAGCTGACGCTCTTAAAATCAATAGCGTAACCTCCAGTTTGACTTCCAGAGCCTATTATAACGTTAACCATCCCTAACTCATCCGTGGTCGTGCTAAGGGTTTCTTGATATTCTACCTGTTTTTGTTCATCTTGAATGACAAACTGCAAACAAATTTTTTGATTGGCTAGTGCCGTATTTGCCTCATTAATACCAGGCATCTTCTGAGGGTTTGGATTTAAAATTAACGCCTGATAGCTAATTCCGTTTGTTTGCGAATAACCAATGGTGCTGGCTAATAAAAGCAGCAGTAAGTAGATTTGTTTCATAATATAGTGTTATAGCGGGAAATGAATTCCTAATTGAACTTGATTATTTGTAAAGGAAAGTTTCTCATCGGTAGTGTGGGAGAACTTAAAGGCTTTGGAAAAATTATAGCCCATGCTTAAAGTAACAAAGTCCGTTATGACGTATCTTAAATCCAGCCCAATTAGTGGTTGAAAGAAGATCCCTGAAAATTCAGGCTCTGTTTTTACATCATAAATAACGCCGTTAATTTGTTCTTTACCATCAATTATAGTGGCAATATTGACTCCTGCTTTTAGCTTTAACTCAATTTCATTTTCCGTTTTAAATAACGTGTAGGCAGCTGCATTTTGTATTCCAAGATAATTGGTGTTCCAAGAATAGCTCTTTACTTCATTTGTGCTGAAACTATTGAATTGGTTTAAGGTGATACTTGCAATATAAGATACCTTTTTATTAAAAATGTGTTCGTAACCAAACTCATAGTAAGAACCAGTTTTGCTTTTTAAATTAAAGTCTGATGCTCCATTAGCACTTTTATAATCGTAAGAAGTTAAATTTTTTCCAGAAACTAAGAATAGTTCCTGCGAAGACATCCATTGACACGTAAGAAAGCAGATGATTAAGAGTAATTTTATTTTCATAAAGATTTTGTGATTTTCATATAATAATTAACTTCATTGTTATTTAATCGCACTAAGTAAACAGAACCAGATAATATCGATAAATCAATAGTTAAAAGGCTGTCCTCTACCTTTTTATTTTGCTGAAAAACCAAACGGCCGCTCACATCAAAAATAGCTATTGAAATTTCCTTTCTAATAGGTTTAGAAAATTCAAAATTCACATTCGAAACAAAGGGATTGGGATACACCACAACGGTTACATCACTTTTTAGTGGGGAGTTAGCCAAAATTTTAGCCCAGTAATTTTGCTGAAATCCTTGTTGGATTATATAGTCTCCTTTAGAGTTTCCAGATACACTTTGTTGGCCTATTGTTTGTTTAACCAGTATCCCATTGGGTAAAACAGCTGATTTTCCTTGTGAAGAAATCATTTGATGATGCAAAACCTGCCCATAAAAGCTAGAACAAAAAAGTAAAAAAAAGTATTTCATTTGTTTTTTTTATAAATGTCGATAGATCGCTTCCTGTTTTAACACGCATTCTAAGAATATATAAGGAAGTAAAGTGTTTTAGTAACTAATTTTAAGGTTCTAGTAAGTTTTAAAATATTATATTGTAAGATTATATTTATCAATAAAAATAAAATGTGCGTCTTGCCGATTTTATCTGCACTTAATTGATCTTTTATACTTCTTTACTAAACTAAATACCTAAGTTTGATTAATAAATAATTTATTATGATAATTCCACTTAGTATCCTTTTTTTTATCACCGGATTATTCGGAATTATAACGTTAATAATTATTTCTACTCATTTTAAATCAAATAGAATCCTAAATATTTATTTGGTCATTTTAATTTTATTTTCTTCACTTCGTTCCATCAGTTTCGGGTATTTTTCTTTAACTAATCCAGTACCAAATACCCAGTATCATCTTATTTCATTTTTCAGCATTATCTTTCCTTGTGTTTACTTGTATTTTAAAAATTTAGTTTATTACACAACTACTTTTAAATTTAATGAACTAAGACATTTTGTTAGTCCTATTATGGCAGGTGTGCTAGCACTTGTATTCAACCACTACTTTGTCTATTTTAGGCTAATTGGACATGTTTTTTTTACAATTATTGGGTTATATTACGTTTCTCTATCTTACGTTTTATTAAAAAATAAGCTTTGGAATAAACAAGCCTCTATTATTCATATCCAAAAGCAGAACACACTAATAAAAAACTGGTCGCTTTTCTTCTTTATTATTTGTTTACTATTGATTTTAAGAGTACTCGTTACAATAATTATAGATTTTTATTTAGATGAAAATTCCTACGGAAGACCATATTTGTTTGTAAGTCTAATTATTACTTGGGCACTTTATATTAAACTTTTAGTAACTCCTGAAATTTTATATGGATATAACTTTTTTATTGAAAAAGTAGAAGAACAACGAACTCTTGAATTTGTACTAAAAGAAATTTGGGTATTTGAAAAAAATCTAGCCATCCATAACAGGCAAGATTTGGAACTTAATAAAAAAATTAGAGATAAAGTAACACTTTACATTCGCGATATCGAAACAGCCTCTTTAACAAATCATCTACTTAGGGAAGAAACAGTTAATTTAGGTGAATTTGCACATCAACTAGAGATTCCTAAAAGTCATTTAGTTTATATCTTTAAATACCATTCTAAATTTAGTTTTATAGAATTTAGAAAAACAGTTAGAATCTTGGATGCAGTTAATTTAATAGAAATGAATTATTTAAATTTAAACACATTGGATTGTTTGGCAAAAAAAGTTGGTTTTACTTCTTACAATACATTTTTTACTAGTTTCAAAGAAGTTGCAGGTGTTACACCGCGCAGATTCTGCCAGGAATTTACTAAGAAAATAGCAATACAAACGACGCTGTCTTAACAAACACGACTTAGTACCCTTCCATCATTGAACCTTTCTTATGGAACGAAAAAACTAACTTCTACCATAGAGTGTATGTCACATCAAAGGTAAATAACTCCTTTGAAAAGGCTTTAGCAACTTGTGCTCCTTTAGCACAAATTGTCGATCCATAAGATTGTTATTACTTTCACACTTATAGAGCTACAATACACAAAGCAAATATGTGTCAGAAAACCCCTTTTAACGACACCAGCCTACTGCAGCAATCAAGATAAAGTGACAAGCTGCAAGTAGTCGATGATTAAATTATAACTTTTTACACATATTCAAAATATAATAAGGGTGACAACAATGTCATTTAATACCTAATACACATAAAAAAAGGCCCAACCGTTAAGTTGAACCTTTTTTACTTTATGTCAAAATATTATTTTTTATAATACTTTTTATATTTTGGATACGTAATCGCTCCTATAAAAGTGATTGTTCCTAGCGAATACCAAATCCAACTTAGAGAATGGGCTTCACCACTTGCATACGAGTGTAATCCCACTAGGTGAAAGTTTACACCATAATAAGTAAACAGAATAGAAACAAAAGCAAACATGCTCATCAAGTTAAACGTCCATTTCCCTCTTAAAGAAGGAACAAATCGAGCATGAATTACAAAAGCATAGACCATAATACTAATCAAAGCCCAAGTTTCTTTTGGATCCCATCCCCAATAACGTCCCCAACTTTCATTAGCCCATTGTCCTCCAAGGAAGTTACCAATAGTTAACATAATCAAACCAACAGTTAATGCCATCTCATTAATATAGGTAATCTCTTGAATGTTTAAATCCATTTTAGCTTTGTTCTTTTCATTGGTAAAAAAGATCAATAATAACGATACAAAACCTAAAATCATACCTAATGCAAATGGTCCGTAGCTCGCTACAATAACAGCCACGTGAATCATTAACCAATAGGAATTAAGAACGGGTTGTAAATTGGCAATTTCTGGATCAATCCAGTTCATATAAGCTGCTGATAAAATAATTGCTGATACAAAGGCAGACGATGCAATAGTTAATTTGGATTTACTATCAAAAGCTAACCCAAAAAACATGGTTGCCCAAGCCACATAAACAATCGCTTCATAGGCGTTACTCCATGGCGCATGACCGGATATGTACCAGCGAGCTCCTAAAGTTATTGTGTGCAAAGCAAACAAAATTGCAATGATAACATGCATGCTATTTACCAAAATACGCAGTACTTTACGATCTTTGAAAATCTGTAAAATAGTAAACAACATCATTAATAGAGCTGCAGTTAGATATGCCCAAGGCAGTTTTTGTAACAAGTCGTATTTGTTGTAGGTGATTTCCAGAGAGATTTTATCATCGCTAGGCCTTACTTTGGCTCCAAACTTCTTTTGAAAACCATTTAAACTTTCAACTAAATCATTTGCATTTTTATAATCATTTGAAATTGATGCGTTATTTAGTGATCCATAATACAACGGCAAAACACTTTTGGTATACGTAGAATCCATTCCTTTTAATCCAGCTTCATTCAATTCTAATGATGAAACCCATTTGTTATTCGGATCATTCGGAATAGGGAAAATCTTTAATATTCGTCCGCTTAACGCCGACTCCATTAAATTCACCTTTTTATCCGTTTCAATAAAGTCTTTCTCAAACTGATTAGGATTAGCTGCTTTGTACGCAGCATCCAAGTATGGTGCTAATTTATAATTTCCTTTTGCATCAAAAAAGGCAATAAAAGGGGCTGTTCCATCCTTAACATCAACACCTATCAATTTACGAATGCTGTCGTTTCCTGTTCTTAGATAGATAATCGGAATTTCAATCCATAACTGTGCGTACTGAGACATTGATAAAAATACTTGGTCGGGGTTCATGCCTTTATACGAATTTGAATGACTCACTTTACGCAATAACTCAGAAGAGAAAGTGTTTATCGGTTTCATTCTACCTCCAGCATCCTGAATAACAAGTCTTCCAAATTTTGCTGCATGCTCCTCTTTTACTTTAAACTTATTCAGTAAGGAATCCAATTGTTTGGCGGTAGGTGCTACTTTTGTATGCGCCATTCCTTCTGCATGATCTGCATGATCTCCATTTTCATCATGGTCGTGATTATGAGTTTGCGCAAAACCGCTCATACTTATCATTAAAACCAAAACTGTAATTAATTTTGATTTTTTATTTTTAACCACTTCTAATTTTCGTTTCAAATCAGCAAAGCGAGAGTGTTTTGTAAACATAATAGACATCATTGCAAAAAATAACATGAAATAACCAGCATACGTAATGGCTGTCCCCCAAAAATCATGATTCACAGACAGTACTGTTCCTTTTTCGTCAGGGTCAAATGAAGATTGAAAGAAACGATATCCTTTGTAGTCTAAAACATTATTCATAAAAATTCTTGCATCAAATACCTCTGTAGAATCTTGAACTGTCACTTTACTTTCAAAAGAAGAGTAACTTTTTTCTGTACCTGGGTATTTTTGAGCGATAAAATCATTCAGTTTTATCTTGAAAGGTAAAACGTAGGCTTTACTTCCATAGAAAAAAGTATAATCTAACTTCCCAATTTTTACCGTTTGGAAATCTCCTACTCTACCTTTAGAACCCACAACAGTTACTTCTTTTTCCTGTCCCTCTGCTTTCACTTTCAATACTAAAGCATCAGTATGATTTTTTGCTTTAAAATCATTGCTTGACTCATAAGCAATCACTCCTTTTACAGCAGGATCAGGAAAAACAAATCTTTTCTCTCCTATGCTGTAAAGCGAACGCATCATCAACGGCTGCACAATATCTTTAGTTACTGCACCTTCTAATTTATCGGCCATTCTCATGAAATTTCCTTCAAATGGTGTTTGGATTGTATAGCTATCTCCGGTAGTGGTAATATTTATAGCCCCTTCCGTTGGTTTATTCAAGGAAAACAAAACATTATGAATATTTTGAACTTCTCCTTCTTTTAGAAAGTGTTCTTCACGTCCGCCATCGCCAGCTTCCACTAACTTTAAATATAAAACTCCTTTCGAATCTACTTTTATATATTCTTTAGCCCCCATAATAAAATTTTCGTACTCCACTTTAAACGAAGTATCGGCAAATTTATCAGAGATAGAAAAATTATTATTGGTCACTGGAGAAAGCAACAATGGCTTTTCAAAAACCCTACGTTTCATTTCCCCTTTATATTCTCCATCGATAAAAACGGTAAGGAAAGTTTTGTCTGAGTAAAACTGATTTTCAGCAGCTCCTTCACGAATAGGCATCATTCCTTCATAACTGATGTATCGGGTTACAAATGCGCCCAAAAGGATAAAAATAAAAGACAAATGAAGCAATAAAGTTGCCCATTTCTCTTTTTTTAGTAGTTGGTAACGCTTAATATTTCCTATGAAGTTAATCAAGAAAAACACCATTATGGCTTCAAACCACCAAGAATTATAAATTAAAATGCGAGCTGTATCTGTATTGTATTTACTTTCGATGAAAGTCCCTGCACCCATTGCTATTGCAAAAGAGAGGAAAAGAAGTGCCATTAATCGTGTAGAAAACAAAAATGAGAATATTTTTTTATCCATTTGTAAGGAATTACGTTTTATAAAAGTGCCACAAAAGTACTTAAAAATGTTGAGTTCTTTATTCGCACAATTGTTAATTTAATCTAAATTTAAGGGGACTAAATCAGTTACAATGCCTTTCTTTTGGCATTGCCACCGTCCCTAAAAAAGTGTTATTTCATTTTGTCTAGAGATACCCTTTTTCGGGAAGCTGTCGGGTCATGCGCGCTACTGCGGTAGCCAGCTTCTACCCCTCACGCAAATTCGCGTGAAAATGATGTCTTACTTTTACAATTAGAACTATTTGTAATCCTATTTTTATAAATTAACAAAAAAACGTTTTATGGCACAAAGTCACATTTGCCAACAAACCAGCTAAGCGACTGGCTGCGATCAAGCATTTTACAGATAAAGTTTTAGAAATTGTAAACAATTCTATTCAAATAAAAATGGTTGATGTATTAAATTGAGTTACTCTTATTGATATAAAGCCGTTCTTTGCAAAGTTTGATATTAGAACAAACACTATCTTTGGATTGTTAGATAATCAAGAAAATATTCCTAGTAAAGAGCTTCATTCTGATGAACGTTATAAATTATATTACCTATGACAAATAATATACTTATTGAAAATCAATATAAAAGAACCAGTATATTTGAAAAAGAAAATGTGAATTATCTGGTTCGTGTTTTAAAAAGATTTAATACAGTACCAAAGATAAACAACATAAATATTATCACCTCTACTACTGAGCCTAATGTATTTAAAATCGTACCAAACAAATCAATTATAATTGGTTCGTCATTATTGAGCAAACCCGTTTTAGCTTTAGTTTATTTAAGATATGGTATTGAATGGCAGCTTTGGTATAAAGCTTTGGATAACGAAAAACAGAATACTGTTTTATGCGATATAGCGGCGCTTGAAGTGACTCGAATATTTTATAAATTATTACCTAAAGACGATAAGGAAAAATTAGAAAATCTTGAATATTTTTTAATTGATTTGATTAAAAAAGATAAAGATTTAAATGTTGCCTCTGTATTGCAATATGAAGAACTACAAGCTTTTCATGGTATCAATACTGTCAACAAAACATTTAAGGAATCCTGGAAACCAATTATTGAAAACCTAGCAAAACCAACAGAATATTTATTAATGTCAGGTGGTGACCTTAGATTGAATATTGATGAAATTGATTTGTTAAATAAATATGGTTGCCGACCATTTCCAAGACCCGATGCATTTACTTTTGCCTCATCAACCGGAACAAGTGTTTCTAATTTTGCATTTGATAAAACAGATAAAGTTAGAAGTATTTTAATTCGAAACAGCTTGAAAAATGGTTTTAAAAACACGACCATCGAATTTTCTGAATTACTAAAAGACAACCTCAGAAAAATATTTAAATTAAATGAGGAGTGTGAAATAATTTTTTCACCATCAGGAACCGATTCTTCACTTCAAATAGCAGCCATAACTCAAATTATGTCTGATAAAGACATTACACATATTTTAGTAGCATCTGATGAAACTGGTAGTGGTATACCTGCGGCATTAAAAGGATGTCATTTTGAAAACACAACCGCCTTAAATTACCCCATTAAAAAGGGCGATAAAATTGAAGGATTTAGAGATGTTGACTTGATTAAAATTACTTTCAGAGATGAAAATGGTGCGCTAAAATCATCCAGTCAATTAGACGAGGAAGTCTATAATGCCATATCTAAAACCAATGAATCAGGCAGACACGTAGTACTGCATACTATGGATCAATCAAAATTAGGATATCAATCGCCTAGTGACGTATTAATTCAAAAACTGAATACAATCGATGCCTTATCTATGCAGATTATTGTGGACGGTTCACAACTTAGATTAGATCCTAAAGACATACAAAATTATTTAAATAAAGGATATATTGTTACCGTAACAGGAAGCAAATACTTTACTGGGCCTCCCTATTCAGGAGCCTTACTTCTACCCGAAAGTGTTAGTAAATCAATCCATTCTGCAAAAAATAAGTTGCCAGAAGGATTAACCCAATATTACAATCATTCGGATTGGCCTACTTCATGGTTCTGTTCAAATGATCTATCAGATGGATATAATTATGGTTCCTACATGCGCTGGAACGCGGCCATAGTTGAAATGGATCGCTACTATAAAACACCTGTTTTATATAGAAACATGGGTATTGAGATGTTCTGTAATTTTATTGACGATTCAATAAAAGAAGCTACTTTTTTAGAACCCATTTATCGTGATGAAACAAAAGCGAATAGTTATAATAGTCAAGAATTTGGAATAAGAAATATCCGTACCATTTTCCCTTTCTTCATCCTTAAAAACAATGAAGTCTTATCAGTTGATAATGTAAAAAAGCTCTATACTTTATTAAATTCAGATATATCTGATCAGTTTGAAGATTCTTCACTAGAAATTATAAGGCTTGCTGCCCAGAAATGCCATATAGGACAAGCCGTTAATGTAAAGTATACTGCTGATATGGAAAGTGCGGTTTTAAGAATTAGTTTGGGTGCAAGAGTTATTTCTGAAAGCTGGGTTAACAGAGATATTAGTCTCTTTTTTAGAAATATAGAAACACAAATGAATCAAATAACTGTAATCATAAAGAAAATAGAATTGATCCTCAGCAATCCTGATTTGTTGAAATAAATAAATTAGGATACCAAATTATCTGGGCGTGCCACCGTCCCAAAAAAAGGGCTAATTCACTTTGTCTAGATACGCCCTTTTTCGGGAAGCTGTCGGGTCATACGCGCTACTGCGGTAGCCAGCTTCTACCCCTCACGCAAAACCCACTAAAAGTGACGTGTTGTTTTTATAATTAGAGTTATTTATAATAGAACTGAGCGAATTTAAAGAGAATATCCAAATAGTGACATAATTTAATTATTTCAAACATATCTGACTGCACAGCTTTAAAAAAAAGTTAGTACAGTGTTCTTTTTTCTATCCCCACAACAACAAAGCACCGCTATCGCGCGAAACCTTTAAGCTGATTAATTGCAATAATAATTACTAATCAAACTACAAACTTATTAAATCGCTGTTTTTAAAGGGTATCATCTACCCTTTTCTCAAAAAAGATACTAGCTATTATTTCGTACAATGGCTTCACTTTTTTTTGCTAATTTTGCCAAATGGTTAAAGTTATTATTATAGGCTCCGGAAATGTAGCGCAACATCTAATTGCCGCTTTTCAAAACTCCACGAATACAGGAGATGAAATTGAATTGGTCCAAGTGTTTTCAAGAAATAGAAACACACTTGCACACGTGGTCAACGCTGATCTCATCGCTACAGATTTAGCTGATTTATTAGAAGCCGATTTATACATCATCGCGGTCTCAGATGACGCCATTGGTGCTGTTGCTGCACAACTAGCTTTTAAAAACCGATTGGTGGTACATACTTCTGGTAGTGTGGGCTTAGACGTTTTAGATGACAACAACAGAAGAGGGGTTTTCTACCCGCTGCAAACTTTTACTAAAAACAAAGCAGTGGATTTTAAGATAATTCCCATTTGCTTAGAAAGCGAAAACTCGACTGATTTCCGATTGTTGGAGAAAGTGGCTAAAGTGATTTCTGATAAAGTATTTGCTATCAACTCTGAACAACGCAAGGCATTGCACGTGGCTGCAGTTTTCGTAAATAACTTTACCAATCATTTATACACCATTGGAAATGAAATTTGTCAGGAGAATCAAGTTCCTTTCGATATTTTAAAACCTTTGATTCTGGAAACAGCCCAAAAGATAATGACCATTTCGCCCAAAGACGCTCAGACAGGGCCAGCAAAACGAAATGATTTAAAGACAATTGAAGCACATCAATTATTTTTATCTGACGAAAATCAATCCACTATTTATAAAATCATAACACAATCTATACAAGATCATGGCAAAAAGTTATAAAACAATAATGAACGACATCACCACTTTTATTTTCGACGTTGATGGTGTTCTTACAGACAGCGCGGTATTTGTAACCACTGAAGGAGAAATTCTTAGAACAATGAATATCCGTGACGGTTATGCTATGAAAGCGGCTGTAGAAAGTGGCTATAATGTTTGTGTTATTTCGGGAGGAAGTAATGAAGGCGTACGCGTACGATTGCGTAATCTGGGAATCACAGATATCCATTTAGGCACTCCTGACAAAGTAGAAACGTTTAAAGAATATGTTGAATTGTATAATATCAATCCAGAGCAGGTTCTGTACATGGGAGACGACATCCCAGATTACCATGTAATGAAATTGGTAGGTTTACCCACGTGTCCACAGGATGCTAGTCCTGAAATTAAAGGGATTTCGAGATACATTTCACACGTAAATGGTGGAAAGGGAGCCGCTCGCGACGTAATCGAGCAAGTAATGAAAGTGCAAGGAAAATGGATGACTCATTTTGACGGAAAGCTTGATTAATAATTAGCGTTACTCCGTTTTCAGTTTCTGGAAATTAGTATTGATTTTCAGTAAGTTATCCGTAATTTTAACGCAACGCTGAAAACCAAGACAAGTTAAATTTTTAAAACATTATTCATATGAAACTTGAAAAAATGAAACCCATTAGGCTTTATCCAAATGAAGAATTTAAAGAAATAATAATTGAGGATAAACTAAAATTACGTTACGCCATTTCAAACAAAGGAAGGCTTATTAGCTTTGTTGACAATATAAAATTTGGAAGAGAATTAAAAGGCGGAATGACTGATGGTTACAAAATGTTCAGATACAAACTTTATAAAGATGGAAAAATTAAAAATAAACATATTTTTGTTTATAAGCTAGTAGCAAAATATTTCATCCCTAAACCTTCCGATGAACAAACTTCCATTTTACATTTAGACAGAAAACGTGATAATGACGATCACAGAAATTTGAAATGGGCAACTAAAGACGAATTGGCTGAGCATACAAGAAAAAGTCCCTTTGTAATTCAAGCGAAACTAAATTTAATTGAGCATAACTTAAACTCAAACGGCAAAAAACTTACGGTCACAAAAGTGATACTTATAAAAAAAATATTAGCAAAACCCGAACAAACAACAAGATTAAAAATGATCGCAAAACAATTTGGCGTAAGCGAAATGCAAATTAGAAGAATAAAATCAGGCGAAAATTGGAGCCAAGTCAAGATCTAAAAAAACCAAACACTGATTACTGATCACTGAATAAATGAAATACCTAAAACTTATTCGATACCAAAACCTTTTGATGCTTGCCTTTATGCAATTGATCTTTAGATACGGTTTTTTGAAATTACAAAATATTCCTTTAGCGTTAAGCGATTGGCAATACGGATTATTAATTCTAAGTACCGTTTTAATTGCGGCGGCTGGTTACGTCATCAATAACATTTTTGATCAAGATACGGATTTAGAGAATAAGCCAGATCGGGTTATCATTGGTAAAACCATCAGTGAATCCAGTGCCTATAACATTTATGCAGTTCTAAATATAAGTGGAGTTGCAATTGGTTTTTATCTGTCTAACGTAATTGTAAAGCCTTCTTTTGCCGCTATTTTTATTCTGATCGCCGCAACTCTTTACATCTACGCGACTAGTTTAAAGCAAATGATGGTATTAGGCAATATTGTTGTCGCACTGTTATTGGCCTTTAGTGTTGTAATCATTGGTATTTTCGATTTGTATCCTGCTATTGATGCTGAAAATCAGCTTTTAATGGCTAATTTGTTTTCTGTACTTTTAGATTATGCACTTTTTGCTTTTTTAATTAATTTTATTCGGGAAATCGTTAAGGATTTAGAGGATATAGAAGGCGATATTAACCAAGGTATGAATACTCTGGCTATCGCTCTAGGCATTGCGAAAACAACAAAATTAATTTTTGCATTGGGGCTTGTATCGATAGTCACACTCTTCGTTTATACTAAAACCTATTTTGTGAACAATAATCTATTTATTGCTACGCTTTATAGCTTTATGTTCGTTTTGGCTCCACTCATTTTTTTTACGATTAAAATTTGGACAGCTAAGTCTAAAGAGGAATTTTGCACATTGAGTATACTACTAAAATGGATCTTGTTTTTCGGAATTCTATCCATAGTAATCATTACCTTAAATATAAAACACAATGCTTAAAGATAAATTAAAACAATACAAGTTAATACTAGCATCCGGTTCTCCCAGGAGACAACAATTCTTTAAAGATCTGGAATTGGATTTTGAAATTCGATTGAAAGAAGTTGAAGAAATATATCCGCCTGAGCTAAAAAGAGAAGAAATAACGAATTATTTAGCCAAATTAAAAGCCAGCCCGTTTGAAGGTGGATTGCAGGAAAATGAAATTCTAGTAACGAGTGATACCATTGTTTGGCATAATAATAAAGCTTTAGGAAAACCAACCGACGAGCAGGACGCCTTTGAAATTTTAAAGTCCCTGTCCAATACTACTCATGAAGTAATTACATCTGTTTGCTTTAAAACCAATTCAAAAACAGATTTGTTGCACGAAATAACAAAAGTTACTTTCAACGCACTCAGTGATGAGGCAATTCACTATTATATTGACAATTACAAACCATTCGATAAAGCGGGAGCTTACGGAATTCAGGAATGGATTGGTTTTATAGCTGTTTCGAAAATTGAAGGTTCCTATGCTAATGTTATGGGTATGCCTGTGGACAAGGTATACGAATATTTAAGTAACTTAGTGTAAAACAGAAAAATATGTCTTTTTTTAATGATTTTACCAAAGAAATAATTGGAACTGGGGTTCTATCACTACTTGTTTTTGCATTACGAATAATCACTTCAAGACTAGTTAGACGCTTTGCACGGGTAACTCATAAAATAGAGCATCGAACTAATCTAGTTGTAAAATACTTGCATCTATTGACCACTATTCTGGCAATAATTGCTTTAATACTAATCTGGGGTGTTCAACCTAAGGATATTATCATCGCTATTTCTTCTGTAGCAACCGTTATAGGTGTGGCCATGTTCGCCCAATGGTCGATTTTAAGTAATATTACGTCAGGTATTATTCTGTTTTTTTCCTTTCCTTTTAAAATTGGAGATATAATCAGAATTCATGATAAAGATTTTCCTATCGTAGCACAAATTGAAGATATTCGCGCCTTCCATGTCTCGTTAAAGACTAAAGAAGGAGAAATGATTATCTACCCGAATAACTTACTTTTCCAAAAAGGTATTTCAATAATGAAGCACCATTTTGATGATAATGAGTTTATTGACTAGTTTTATTTTATGAAAAATGAAATAGTACTATTTATTTGTTTTAAATTTATGTTATAAAAGTAGTAATTATGTAACAAATAATAAAAAACATATAACGTACTAAAAGCAATATAATATCAAATTTGCAGGTCAAACAGTAAACAACACTATAGCATTTAGTTTCTATAAATATAAATTTGTATGAATACCTTAATAAAAATTCCTTTTTATGTTAGACTTACTTTTTCACTAGTAAGTTTGATTGCTATCACCTATATTTTTTATATGGGGAAAAGTGTGTTGATACCAATATTACTTGCCTTTCTATTTGCGGTATTATTGCTACCTATGGTGCATTTTTTAAATTCTAAATTCCGTTTTCCACATGTACTGGCTGTTTCAATAACCGTAATACTATTTGTTTCCTTAATCATCGCAATACTTGCGTTTATATCTTATCAAATTAGTGATATTGCAAGTGACTTTGAAGATATTAGAAAAAATATTAATCTTTTTATAGCTGATATTCAAAGATACATACGAACCAATTTTCAAGTAAGCATTTGGGAACAAAGAAAATACCTTGAAGATGTCACCCAAGATTCTGTCAAAAAGGGAAAAGAAACCATCGGTACTACATTAATGTCTGTTACGGATACACTTTTGGATATTACACTAATTCCTATTTATACTTTCTTGATTCTTTTATATAGAACGCATTTTATCTTATTTTTAACCAAGCTATTCAGAAAAGAACACCATCCAAAATTACAGGAAATTTTGACTCAGATTAAAGGTTCTGTTCAGAGTTATATTTCAGGTTTAATTATCGAGATGATATTCGTTTCTATTTTAACAAGCCTTGGGCTTTATATTATTGACGTTCCCTACTTCATCTTATTAGGTATTATTACCGGTATTCTAAATTTGATTCCGTACATTGGAATTCTAGTGGCAGGAATTTTGACAATTTTATCTTCATTAACAGGCACGCCAGAGTTATCAATAATTCTGGGAGTAATAGGAGTAAATGTAGTGGTGCAAATAATAGATAATAATATCCTTGTGCCACTTATCATAAATACAAAAGTTCAAATAAATGCTTTCGTCTCCATTGTAGGGATTATATTAGGAGGAGGAATTGCGGGGATTGCAGGGATGTTTTTAGCCATTCCGATATTAGCCATTCTTAAAATCATCTTTGACCGAATCGAATCCTTAGAAGCATGGGGCTATTTGATGGGAGATAACTTGCCTAAAAATTTTATTTGGAAAAATAAAAACCAGTTAGTGCCTGAAAAGCAATCGAATACCAATCAAGTAGAAATTGAAATTTCTGATGACGACTTTACAGCACCTATAACTGAATCGAATACAAACTGATAATTCAAACAGCAGTATTTTGCTCCCATTTTGACCACACAACTCCTGCGAGGTGTTGCAGTAACCTAAAAAAATGTTGTGCTTTAATTCTTATTTTAAAATATTTTTAAATGCCTTCACACCTAAAAATAGTACTATTTATTTTGATGGTTTTTTGCTATCAACTTTCTTTTTCGCAAATTAAAAAAAACGAAAAAGACAGCTCTGACGTATATCAAGATATTCAAACCTATTCCAAAAAAAATAAATTCACTAAGTTTTTACATGGCGTTATTTTTAAATCTAACAATTCAAAGAAGAAAAAAAAAGTTGTAATACCTACGAAAAAAACATCCTACGAAGGAAAAATCATTAGGAACATCAATATCGTAACATTAGACCCTTTTGGTCATTCTGACGCTGATACTACCACAAATCCTCGCAACTGGGGAGAAAGAACAGGAAATAGATTGCATCTGAAAACTAAAAAAATAGCTATAAAAAACCTACTACTTTTCAAAAAAAACGCACCGTATAATGCTTTCAAAATAAAAGAATCTGAGCGTATCATCAGGCTGCAAAAGTTTGTAAATAGAGTCACTATCTCTGCGGAACCGATCACTACTGAATCTGATTCTATCGACGTATCTATTCGGGTTTTAGATTCTTGGAGCACAATCCCAAAATTTTCAGTTTCAGGTACGAAAATGTCATTAGGCGTTAATGAAAGAAATTTTTTTGGTATCGGTCATCAATTAGATTACATCTATACTCATCGATCCAACGATGGAAAAAATGCTAATAATTTAGCTTATATTGTTCCTAATATTAGAAACACCTTCGTTAGAACAGTATTTAAATATCAAAATGATCTAGATAACTATTATACGAAAAGCATTGCGGTTGAACGCCCTTTCTTCTCTCCCCTTGCGAAATGGGCTGGGGGTATTTCTTTAGATCAGCAATTTAGAAAAGACACTTTGCAAACTCCTGATTTATCATATGTTTCACAAAATTTTAAATTTAGTTCCCATGATTTTTGGGTTGGAAAAGCATTTCAAATTTTTAAAGAAAATACAATCAATGATCAAACTACAAATTTAATTTTATCTGGACGCTTTCTAAACATTAATTATCTTGAAAGCCCAATTGTGGAATTTGACCCTATCAATTTCTATTCGGGAGAGCAATTGATTTTATCTGGTATTGGTATTAATACTCGTCAATTTATTCAAGATCACTATATTTTCAGAAACGGAATAGTTGAAGACGTACCTATCGGAAGAATCTACGGTGTAACATTTGGGTACCAATATAAAAATTCAAGTTGGCGACCGTATTTAGGTGCTCAGGTTTCCTTTGGAAAATACCGCAAATGGGGTTTTTTAAGTACTAATTTTGAAGTGGGCACCTTTTTTAATAATTCAAAAACAGAACAAACTGCCTTCTCTTTTCAAGCCAACTATTTTACAAAACTGATGGAACTTGGGAATTGGAAAATAAGACAATTTATCAAGCCTCAAATAATTGTAGGGATCAATCGACAGAATTCAGTAGGTGACCGATTGAGCATTAATGAAAATTATGGAATTCAAGGCTTCAACAGTGCGATCTATGGAACCCGTAAAATGATACTGACTTTACAAACACAAGCGTATGCTCCAAAAAATATTGGAGGATTTAGAATGAATCCTTATTTCAACTATTCTATCGCCTTATTAGGAAATAAAGTAGATGGTGTAATGACAAATAAAGCGTATTCCAAAATCGGGATTGGAGTGATCATAAACAATGATTATTTAGTCTTTAGATCTTTTCAATTATCACTTTCTTATTATCCTACAATTCCTTTCCAGGGAGATAATATATTTAGCACTAATGCTTTTGAAACATCAGATTTTGGATTGCAAAATTTTGAGTTAGCCAAACCTAAAACAGTACAGTATAAATAGATAAAAAAGTCTATTAAAATGTTAAAAAACTCAAATACATGCTCTTAGAAATACTAATCCCTTAACAAAAGTGTGAATTTTGTAAAAATAGCGATTAATTATACAACTCTGATTGCCAAATTGTTATTACCTTTATAAAAATAATCAAGTCCAATTAAAACCCAAAAAAAATGAAAAAACTTAGTCTCTATTTAATGATAATGGTATTATCATTATGTGCCGTTCCTACTACAATGTTAGCAGCTGAAAAAAACCCAACTACTAAAGAAGTTCCTGCTGAGGTTCAAACGATGCTTAATCGTTTAGAAGAAATTAAAGAAATGGATAAGTCTTCTTTAAAATCTTCAGAAAAAAAAGAACTACGTAAAGAAGTTCGCGAAATTAAAAAAGAATTAAAAGCATCTGGAAATGGTGTTTATTTTTCTGTGGGAGCAATAATAATAATAATCCTTTTATTGATTTTATTATTATAATAAATCCCTATTAAATTTGCAAAGAAAAAGAAGCGTAAACCTACGTTTCTTTTTTTTTTGAAATAACTTAAATAAATGTTAACGCAATTAGTATGGCACAATAGTTGGCTATAACTGTACCGTATTGAAAATATAAATACTATAATTCGAATATCAATTAAATATAACAAAAATGAAAAAATTTAAATTACTTGCTTTGGGAATAGTTCTCTTTATAGCAGGATCCACAAGTGCACAAGTTTCTGTAAATGTAAATATTGGTAGTGCTCCTTCATGGGGTCCTTCAGGATATGCCGAAACAGAATATTATTATTTACCAGATGTTCAAGCGTATTACGACATAAGAGCTTCCCAATTTATATATTTTGGAAATGGTAATTGGGTAAGATCAAGATACTTACCTAGACAATACAGAAACTATGATTTATATAGTGGATATAAAGTGGTATTAAACGATTACCATGGTAGAACTCCTTATACCTATTATAAAAAACACAAAGCAAAATATTATAAAGGATACAAAGGTCATTACCAAAAAACAATTGGGCATAGAGAAGATAACCATAAAAATTACAACGATAATGAACAGAATCGCGGTAAAGAAAATAAGAACCACGGAAACAATGGTCATGGAAAAGGAAAACATTAATTTCAATTTTATAATGAGAGAAAGAGAAACGCAAACTGCATTTCTCTTTTTTTTTGACCCTACATTAACATCTAACTATATGTTAATAAAATCATCTTGGCACAGTTGTTGGTTTTAGGATAAAAGTATTGTGCTAGCCAATACAATATTAAAACAAATACAAAAAAACAGAAAAGATGAAAACATTAAAACTATTAGCCGTTGGAATAATTCTACTCGTATCCAGTTCAATTCAAGCCCAAGTTTCAGTAAGTTTAAATATAGGGACAGCTCCTTCCTGGGGTCCTTCAGGATACGCACAAGCAGAATACTATTATTTGCCAGATGTTCAAGCTTATTATGACATTAGAGCTTCACAATTTGTTTATTTTGGAAATGGAAGATGGGTTAGATCAAGATACTTACCAAGACAATACAGAAACTATGATTTATACAATGGTTATAAAGTAGTGTTAAACGGCTACCATGGTAACAGACCTTATACTCACTACAGGAACCACAGACAAAGATATAGTCCAAATTATAGAAGTCACCATCAAAGAACCATTGGAAATAGATATGCGAAAAGCAATCATAGAACATATGATAATCGCCGATATGTAAAAAATCATAGATCTTCAAATGACCATAGATACACTGGAAACCATAACAATTCCGATAATCATAGAAAATCTGATAATCACAGAAGCAACAATAATAAAAACCGTGGGAATAATGAAAAAAATAACCATGGGAGACGTTAATCTCAAGTAGTACTTAGATTAAAAAAGGAGAGCGCTATAGCAGTGTTCTCCTTTCTTTTTATAGCTATATCAGTTTCTTTTCAAACAAAGAAAATAAGAAACCTTTTAAAAAAAACATTTAATTACTACATTTGGCCTAATTGCAATTAAACTTTAAAAAAATGTTCAAAAATAAAATTCAATATATTTTAATTTTTCTTTTTTGTTTCCAAATACTACTAGCTCAACAGCCTCAAAAACCAAATTCAGTTGAAATTTACAACCACATTCAAAAATTAAATTTCTTAGGATCTGTACTCTATATTGCAGCACATCCTGATGATGAAAATACCCGCTTAATTTCTTATTTATCCAATGAAAAAAAAGCAAGAACAGGATATTTATCATTGACGCGTGGTGATGGAGGCCAAAACCTAATCGGTCCTCAATTACGGGAATTGCTAGGAGTGATTAGAACACAGGAACTACTTGAGGCCAGAAAAATTGATGGTGGCGAGCAGTTTTTCTCCCGTGCCAATGATTTTGGATTCTCTAAAAACCCTGATGAAACACTTGAAATCTGGGATAAAGAAAAAGTACTTTCTGATGTAGTTTGGGCGATACGAAAATTTCAGCCTGATGTAATCATAAACAGATTTGACCACCGTAGTGCAGGCACAACGCATGGACATCATACAGCCTCAGCAATACTAAGCACTGAAAGTTTTAATTTAACCAATGATGCCAACGTTTTTCCTGAGCAATTGAAACTAGTACAAACGTGGAAACCCAAACGCCAGTTTTTCAATACGTCTTGGTGGTTCTATGGTAGCAAAGAAAAATTCGATGCTGCCGATAAAACAAATTTGACTACGATTGAAACCGGAGTATACTATCCTAACTTAGGAAAATCAAACCAAGAAATTGCAGCCTTAAGCAGAAGCAGTCATCAGTCACAAGGTTTTGGTAGTACAGGAAGTCGCGGGGAAGAATCAGAATATCTAGAACTTATCAATGGAGAAAAATTAAACAACACCGCTAATATTTTTGAAGGAATTGATACTACTTGGAATCGTGTTCCCGGTGGAAAACCTGTTGGCGAACTACTATCTCAAATTGCTTCAAAATATGATTTTTCGAACCCTTCATCAAGTATTTCTGAGCTGTCCAAAGTCTATTTGATGATTCAATCATTGAATGACAACCACTGGAAAGCATTAAAAATGAGAGAAATTGAAAAAATAATTGCTGACTGTTCTGGTTTATATCTTGAAGCAGTATCCTCGAATCAGGAAGCTACCCCAGGTAGCCTAGTACAATTAAAACTCGAAGCCATAAACAGAAGCAGTATTGATATGCAATTAGTAAGCGTAACCACTTTGCCTACACAAAAAAATACGGTATTCAATAAACTATTAAAGAAAAACAATTCAGAAAACATAGCGCTTGATTTACAATTACCTTCAACTATAGAATATACACAACCGTACTGGCTAAAAGAGAAAGGAACCGTCGGGATGTACACTGTTGCTGACCAGAAAAACATAGGAATTCCAGATATTATTAGAGAAGTAAAGGTGATTTTTAATGTTCAAATTAATGGCATAAAAATCCCGTTTGAGCGGGCCGTGGTCTATAAATACAATGATAAAGTAAAGGGGGAAATGTATAATTATCTAGATATTGTTCCCGAAGTTACTACAAGTATTCCAGATCATGTTTCGTTTTTTAATAACGAAAATAAAAAACCTATCGCAGTAAAAGTTAAGGCAGGAAAAGATAACATAAAAGGGAATTTACAACTCGAATTACCTAGAAATTGGTCTGTTTCTCCTCAGTCTATTCCCTTCACATTAGATAAAAAAGGAATGGAGCAATTGTTTTACTTTGAAGTAACTCCTCCAGTAAAGCCTGATGAAGCTATTGCTAAAAGTATTGTTATTGTAGACAATAAAAGATATGAAAAAGACCAGATAATAATCGATTACCCCCATATCACTAAGCAACAGATATTGAAACCAGCTGAAGCCAAATTCATCAAATTAGACCTTAAAATAAATAATCAAAAAATTGGTTATATTATGGGTGCAGGTGACGAAGTTCCCGAAGGACTTACTCAAATGGGATATAGAGTGACCTTATTAAATCCTGACGAAATCACGCCTGAAAAATTAGAATCATTTGATGTCATTATTACGGGAATTCGGGCCTATAATGTGTTACCCACATTGGAAAATAAACAAAAAATACTTCTTGATTTTGTAAAATCTGGAAAAACGATGATTGTCCAATACAATACACCAGACGACGCAATTCCTGCTGATATTTCCCCTTATCCATTGAAGATATCGAGCGACAGGGTAACCGAAGAAAATGCGGAAGTACGATTTTTAGCCCCAAACCATCCTATTTTGAATTATCCCAATAAAATTACCGCTAAAGATTTTGAAGGTTGGACTCAAGAACAGGGCTTGTATTATCCAAACGAATTTGACAAGGCGTTCACTCCTATTTTATCTTCAAATGACAAAGGAGAAAGCCCAACAAATGGAGCTCTACTGGTTGCTCCTTATGGAAAAGGATACTATATTTATACCGGTTTAAGCTTGTTCAGAGAATTGCCAGAAGGAGTGCCAGGTGCTTACCGCCTTTTGTCGAATATGATTTCGCTGAAAGCGCCCGTATCAGTTCCTTCCCAAAACTTAAAAAACTAAAGAAATAAATATGGAGCCAAAGAAAAAGAAACCTTGGAAAAAGGATTATACAATGGTACTTGTAGCTAACGCTATTTATATCTTAGTTTTTTATCTAATAATGAAATTATACTCTTAAGCTATGCAACTATTCGATTGGATTGTACTTATAGGCACCTTGCTTTTTATTGTGGTTTACGGTGCCTGGAAAACGAAAGGAAGTAAAAACGTAGAGGATTTTATTCTCGGTGGTAACGAAACCCCTTGGTATACGGTAGGACTTTCTGTAATGGCAACGCAAGCCAGTGCCATAACCTTTCTATCAACTCCTGGGCAAGCCTATCACGACGGGATGGGCTTTTTACAGTTCTATTTTGGTTTGCCTATTGCCATGATTGTGATCTGTTTGACTTTTATTCCTATATATCATAAATACAAGGTTTACACCGCTTATGAATACCTCGAACAGCGATTTGATCTAAAAACCCGATCGCTCGCCGCAATTCTATTCCTTTTTCAGAGGGGATTAGGGACAGGACTGACTATTTATGCGCCAGCGATTATTTTATCAGCGATACTGGGATGGAATCTCACGTATATGAATATTGTCATTGGTGTTCTGGTAATTATCTATACTTTTTCAGGAGGTACAAAAGCAGTAAACGTGACACAAAAACAACAAATGTTTGTGATTATGTCTGGTATGCTGATTACTTTTTTCCTTATTCTACACTTTTTACCAAATGAAATGACCTTCAGTAATGCACTTCATATTGCTGGTGCAAATGATAAAATGAATATCGTCAGCTTTTCAACAGATCCAGAAGAAAAATACACGATTTGGAGCGGAATCACAGGTGGTTTTTTCTTGGCTCTAGCCTATTTTGGAACAGACCAATCACAGGTGGGTCGCTATTTATCTGGAAAATCCGTTCGCGAAAGCCAAATGGGATTAATTATGAACGGGCTTTTAAAAGTACCGATGCAATTTTTCATCTTGTTGACTGGAGTAATGGTTTTTGTCTTTTTCCAATTCAATCCAGTCCCTTTAAATTTCAATCCAAATAATAAAGTTACCATTGAAAAATCACCGTACAAAGCAGAATATCATGTTTTAGAACAGAAACTAGATGCGCTTTCAGAAGATAAAAAAGTAATTAATCTGCTGTATATTGATCAGCTCAATCAAGATTATGACAATCCAATTCTACGAAAGGAATTAGTTGCTTTATCGACCAAAGAAAAAGATTTAAGAGATCGTGCTAAAGAAATAATTTTAAAAGCAGATAGCGACAGTGAAACTAATGATAAAGATTATGTTTTCTTCCACTTTATATTGAACTACCTGCCCAAAGGACTTATCGGACTATTATTAGCCGTAATAATTTCGGCAGCTATGTCTTCTACCGCCTCTGGTCTTAACGCCTTGGCATCTACCACGGCAATCGATATTTATAAGCGAAATGTAAAAGGCGTCAAATCAGATAAACATTATCTTAATGCCACAAAATTTTTTACATTGTTTTGGGGAATTGTTGCCATATTATTTGCCTGCATCGGTACCCTGTTTGAAAACTTAATCCAATTGGTAAATATCATTGGTTCCATCTTCTACGGAACGGTGCTGGGGATTTTCTTGGTAGGGTTTTATATAAAATTTATAAAAGCCCAGGCTATCTTTTATAGTGCGCTAATAAGTCAAATTACCATTTTCATTATTTACTATTACGCTATTGCTATTTATCCAAGTGGGGAAGAAAAACTAGGGTATTTATGGCTAAATTTCATTGGTGCCATGCTTGCCATTGTACTTTCTTCATTGCTGCAATGGACTGTCTTTAGAAAAGAAAAAGCATAATATTTGACTATAGTAAATAAAAAATCCCGTCTAATTTTTAAAGTTAGACGGGATTTCTTTTTAGTAAAAAAGCAGTTATTTCACACCACTTATCTTTTCTATACATTCCAAAAATAGACTGTTTTCAAACTATATCGGCTTTATACTAGCACTTTATTAGACAAAATAAATCTAATTTGCATTATTTACTCCATTCTGAAATACTGTCTTTATTCATCTTAACATAATCCATATTTCCAGCTACTTCGGCAGCTTTAAGCGATAGTTTTGCAGTTTCAATAGCTCCTTTTTTGTCTCCTTGTTTCGCTTGGATCAATGATCTCTGACGTAAAAAATAAAACGGTTTCTCCGCACTTAATTCTAATGCTTTATCAATGTAGGTTCTTGCTGTACTGATATCTCCGTTAGATTGATAGTAAAACTGAGCTGCTGAAAAATAATCTGTAGCAGCAGGACCAGCTAATACCTTTTCTATGCTTGCAATCGCATTTTTTTGACTAGGTACTTCAAATTTTAAAGCGACACGAGAATTTTCCCAATACATTTCTAAGTATGCAAAATTGGTATCTAAACCATTTATTCCAATTGTAAAGGTCTCTACTGCTTTTGGTGTAGATTCTTCTTTTACAGTAGTTCGCAGTGCTACATTTGCTTCATTAAATTCTTTCGGTGTCCCCCAATTGTCTGTCGTAGTATAAAAAATAACTTCCCAACTTTGAATATTTGGAATCGTATATAGTGCATATTTCCCTTTCTTCAATGTCTTTCCATCGATCATAACGTCATCACTAAACGATATTGTAGTGTTTTCATTGGCTCCTGTTCTCCAAACTTCACCAAAGGGAACTAAGTTACCAAAAACTGCTCTGCCTCTTGCAGATGGTCTGGAATAAACAATTTCTACATCAGTTAGACCTACAACCTGGTCAATAGTTGACTTCGGACTTGCCTGTGGTGTTTTAATTTGTGCTTCGATTGTAAATTGAGTGATAATGATGGCTAAAGCAATTAGTATTTTTCTCATATTATATGTTTTTTTTTGTGAATTTCAAAATTACAAATTCAGATAGTTTTATATGTTAATTATTCCCTAATTTGGATTGAATAGCCGTAACTTTTTCGAAATCTAATTCCGAAAAATGATTAATGATCACATCTGCTTCTGATAAATCTTGCATTTTAGAATGAATACTATTGTAACCTACGCAATAAATCCCGGCAGCTTTAGCCGCTTTTACACCATTTGTACTGTCTTCAATTACGATACAATTTGCTTTAGAAGCGATTGACAATGAGGCTGCATGCACAAAAATTGCTGGATCCGGTTTGGATTTTGGAAAGTCCTCGCCGCTCACAATATGTGTAAAATAATTATGCAACTTAAATCGCCCAAAAACGCGCTCAATTGTCACTTTCGAAGCGGATGACGCTAAAATCAACTGCATTCCTTTAGCATGAAAATCGATGATTAGCTTTTCTACTCCTTCCAGTAATTCCAAATCTTCTTTGGTATCAAAAGCATCATTGAAAATAGTTCTTTTTCTTTGAATTAAATCTTCAACATCGTGATCCAGATTAAAAATATTTTTCAAATTTTGAAATACGTTTCGCGTAGAATTTCCAGTAAAGGAAGTGAACATCTCTTCGGTTACAGGGATATTGAGTTCGTCAAAATGCTGAAAATAAGCATAACGATGTACCGGTTCAGTATCTACAATTACCCCATCCATATCGAAAATTACTGTTTGTATCATTTTTATTTTACCCCGAAGGCGCAAAGACAGAACGTCTTTTTTTAGTTATTATATATGCTTAACTTTAATATTAGGCTACTCTTTTTTAAGTAGATAACGAATCACAGTTTCAGCTGCATACAGGCCAAATAGCCCTGGCATATAGCTGTTGGTTCCGTAAAATGATCTTTTAAAATTTGAACCATCAGTCATTTTTAAACTGGTATCATCTTGAATTTCTGATGAAAAAACCACTTTTAATTTATCAATTTTGACCTCCTTTAAGCGTCTTCGAATTGTTTTTGCTAGAAAACAATTCACAGTTGTACTAATATCAGATACTTTTACTTTTGAGGCTTCCATTTTTCCACCGGCACCCATACTGCTTATTATCTTTACTCTTTTTCTTTTGGCTGCAATGATCAAATTCAATTTAGGTGTTATGCTATCGATGCAATCTAAAACATAATCAAATTCTTCACCAACGATTTCAAATGCACGCTCTGGGGAAAGGAATTCCTGTATTCGTGTCAATTTTAATTCTGGATTAATATCCATCAATCGATCGCCTACAATGGTAATTTTAGGTTGTCCTACTGTCGAATGTAAAGCTGGTAACTGCCTGTTTATATTGGTAATATCGACCACATCTCCATCTACAATCGTCATGGTCCCTACTCCTGCTCTAGCCAAAAATTCAGCTGCAAAAGATCCTACACCACCAAGGCCTACGACCAATACATTCGCTTTTTGTAGTTTATCTAATCCTTCTTTTTTAAATAAAAGCTCCGCTCTTTCTGTCCACTCTGCCATATTTTTTTCTTTAAAGTTTAAAGTTCTGCAACTTCATTATTCAATTTTAAAAACGTCTAAAACAGTTGCATTTATCTCTTTCTGTAATTCAGCAACAGTTGTGTTCTTATATTTTGCTGCTAACGCATATACTTCGTTAATCTTTTCTTCGACAGTATCAGTCTCTAAGAAAAAACGATTATTTGGAATACTTTTAAAAACCGATTCCAATTCTGGATTACGTAATAAATATTTTCCAAACGAAATATAAAGTCCATTCTCCAGTAATTGTTTGGCCAATTGCCTATTTTTAGAATACCCATGAATAATCATAGGAACTGAAATATTCAATCTCTTCTTAGTATCCATTACTTCCTGAAAAGCCGCTACACAGTGAATTACAACTGGTTTATTGTGTTTTTGGGCCAAAAGCAATTGCTTTTCAAAAACCATTTGTTGCAACTTCAATGGTATTGCTATTCTTTTGTCTAATCCACATTCTCCTATAGCAAGGCAATTTTTTTCTTGCAATTTACTTTCGATAATTCCCAAATCTGCTTCCACTCTATCCTCCACAATATACCAAGGGTGAATCCCCATAGAATAAAATGGAATCGTCGCGTCGAACTCCTGAGGATATTGATTGACTAATTCAAGCACATCAGCTTGATTAGTAAAATTATGGGTATGGAAATTAAAGAATTTCATTAGTTATGAAAATTTTTAACGCCCGCCTTAATTTCGATATCTAAATCATTTTCTAAAGGAACCTTAGGACAGGAGTATTTATGATTATAGGCACAATATGGATTGTACGATTTGTTAAAATCGATAGCGATAGTATTGCCTTTAGGTATTTCCAAATCTATATATTTTCCGCCTATATAGCTTTCGTTCCCACATGTAAGATCTGAAAAGGGCAGAAACAAGGCGTTTTTATATTTTTTCTGTTTCGAAAGTTCTATATTCTTGTACAAATTCAGTTTTAATACTTTTCCATCGATCGTGAATGTTGCTTCTCCATATTTCACATAGATTGGTTTTCTGTCTGTTGACGTTTTCATCTCAAATGGTTTCTCCTTTTCTGTTCTTGTAAATTGGGCTACCACATAATACTTTTCATTTATTGGATAAAAATCCAATGTTTTGAAACTTGCCAAATCTTCGGCCATTAACGGACTAGTTTTACCATCGGCATATTCCGCATTAATTTCTTTTTGAAATTTCTCTGTAGAACTGATTTGAAATTTTTCTTGTGCAAAACCAAAACTTAATTGCAATAAAAGAATAAGGAGTAGGCTATTTTTCATCATTTTCATTTTAGCAAAAATAGTTTAAAAGTTACAAAGCCGCAAAGACTTAAACTTACAAAGTTTTTTACCTTTACGGTTCCTAACTAATTATAATGTTCAAAACCGCTTTTAATCGCTACATAAACAACTTCAAAGGCTTTTCAAGAGAGATCTGGATACTTACCATTATTACGTTTATAAATAGAGCGGGAACGATGGTACTTCCTTTCTTATCTAAATATTTAAAAGAGGATTTACAGTTTTCGTATGGTGAAGTGGGCTGGATTATGGTTGCTTTTGGAATGGGATCCATGTTAGGTTCGTGGCTGGGAGGCAAACTATCTGACAAAATAGGTTTCTATAAAGTAATGGTCTTTAGTTTATTTAGCAGCGGAGTATTCTTTTTTGTTTTACAATACATTACTAGTTTTTGGGGATTGTGTTTCGGAATGTTCAGTATCATGACCTTGGCTGATATGTTTAGACCGGCAATGTTTGTATCACTTGGCGCTTATGCAAAACCCGAAAACAGAACCCGTTCGTTAACTTTAGTGCGTTTAGCGGTGAATCTTGGTTTTGCTGCCGGACCAGCTTTAGGTGGATTAATTATTATGGGAATGGGATACAAAGGACTCTTTTGGGTTGATGGAACCTCTTGTATTGTAGCGATTTTGATTTTTGCGCTATTGGTTAAGGAAAAGAAAAAAGGAACACATCAAGATCCACATGCATCTATATTAGCGGCAGTTTCTGTATTTAAAGATAAAATATTCTGGTTATTTCTATACGTTAGTTTTGTAACTGCTATGATTTTCTTTCAACTCTTTACCACTTTACCGCTGTATCACAGTGAGATGTTTGGTTTAAGCGAGTTTCAAACCGGTCTGTTGATGACGTTGAATGGACTGTTGATTTTTGCTCTAGAAATGCCAATTGTTAGTTATTTTGAAAGAAAAAAAGTTCAGAAACTAAAAGTAATTCTTTGGGGTTCACTTTTAATGTCTCTAAGTTTTTACACTTTGTTAATCAATGTTTGGGCTGGGATTTTAATCATCAGTATGATTTTTATCTCAATTGGCGAAATACTAGCTTTTCCATTTTCGAATACTTTTGCTTTGAGCAGAGCACCAAAAGGCCATGAAGGGCGTTACATGGCTTTGTACACGATGAGCTTTAGTTTAGCTCACATTGTAAGTTCGAAGATGGGTATGGAAGTCATTGGTCATTTTGGCTATCAAATCAACTGGTTTTTAATGGGAACCATTGGTGTATCTGCAGCTCTTTGTTGCATCTGGATACAAAAACTACTAAAGGTCGAAAACAGCCTCGCCTAAATTCCTACTTCTGTTTGTCTTTTTCCCTTTAACAATATTGAAAGGCAATTTTTTGTGCCACAAATTAGATGAAACTTAAAAAATAGTTAATTAACTACTTTTATAGTTTATTAACTACGAAATTAGTTGTAAGTTTGAATTGCGTTAAGGATAGTAGGCGACATCCTCGTGGTCCCGACCTTTAGGGACAACGAGATACAGCCGGATAGCCTGACCCGTAGGGAAACGCCCAAATAAATACTATGCTATGCAAAAATTAACGAACAAAGAAGAAGAGATCATGCAGATTTTATGGAAGCTAAAAAAGGCATTTGTAAAGGAAGTCATGGCCGAAATAACGGAAGATCAACCGCATTATAACACGCTTTCGACCATCGTGCGGAATCTAGAAGAAAAAGGATATGTTGCGCATAATGCTTATGGAAATACACATCAATACTACCCAATAGTACCTATTGAGGACTATAGAAAACGTTTCATGAGTACGGCAATTGATACTTATTTTAATAGTTCGTATAAGAATATGGTGTCCTTTTTTGCAAAAGAGGAAAAGATTTCGGCTGCTGAATTAAGGGAAATTTTGGCGATGATTGAAGCTCCAAAACAAGAGAAATAATACTATAATTTTAAGGAGGCGACACAAAAACTATCATTTATGGAATCAATTGCACTTTACTTATTAAAATCCTGCGGTTTGCTGCTGCTGTTTTTTGTTGCTTATCATTTTTTATTACGAAAAGAAACTTTTTTTACTAGCAACCGATGGTTTCTATTGACTGGATTAGTTACTTCTGCTTTGTTACCGTTATTGGTCTTTACAAAAATAATTTGGGTAGAACCAACTTCTGTAAACTATGATTGGTCCTCATTGCCAATGAGCGCTGTTATTGAAGAAGATCACACCGAAGAATATATTTACCTCGGACTTGCATTAATATACTGTATTGCGATGTTGAGTTTGTTGGCTAAATTTGGATTTGATTTTTACAGTCTTCAAAAAGTCTTTAAAGGAAAGCCGATTCAACGGCAAGCCGATTTTAAATTTATTGACATCAAGGAAAACCTAGCTCCTTTCTCCTTTTTTAATACTATCGTTTATAATTCGGCTTTATACAGTACTGCTGAGCTTGAAAGTATAATAGAGCATGAAAAAGTCCACAGCGAACAGCATCATACCGTAGATGTATTGATTTCGCGCTTATTTTGTGTTGTTTTTTGGTTCAATCCCATCGTTTGGTTTTACAAAAAAGCAATCCTACAAAATCTAGAATTCATTGCAGACAGCGAAGCTTCTAAAAAAATTTCAGATAAAAAGGCCTACCAAATCACGCTTTTAAAAATAACAACACAAGAGAATTGTGTTGCCATTACTAATCATTTTTATCAATCATTAATCAAAAAACGAATCGTTATGTTAAACAAAAACCAATCGAACAAAAGGAATTCCTGGAAGTATGCAAGTGTAGTACCTGCATTAATTGCCTTTGTGTTCCTATTTCAAGTTAAAGTAGTTGCACAAGAAAAGGTAAAAGAAGAGATTATTAAAGTGAGTTCAAATGATCCTTCTACAGCTAATGATGTACTGCATCAAGAAAAAGACAGTACTAAGAAATATAGAACTATCATGGTAAACAAAGCCCAAAACAAAGGTTTGGATGCCAATACTGAAATTTTTATTGATGGAAAAAAGGTTACTAAAGAAGAGATGGATAATACTAATCCAAATGACATTAGTACGATGAATGTTTCTAAAACGAATTATAAATCGACCGTTACCATTATAACCAAAAAAAATAGTCTTAGCCCCGAAAGCAAAGTGTGGATCAATAATAAACTAACAGAGATTCCTGACGAGGATAAGGTAATGGTTTTTGAACAGAATAGAAATGCAACTCAATTAGAGTTAGAGAAAACAGACCCTACCAACCTTAATGGCGTACAAAAACCAAAAACTACACGTACTATTACCGTTGTAAAAAGAGAGAAAGATGGATTAACTTTAGATACCGATATTTATATAGATGGTATTAAATCCACTAAGAAAGAACTAGACCTATTAGATCCTACTTTAATAAGCAAGATGGATGTAAATAAAAATGATTCTAATAAAAAAACAGTTACAATTATTACTAAAGACAATAAACAATCGTCAAATAATAATTTAGATATTACAAAGCAACCTAAAATAAATGACAGTAATGAAAAACCAATACTAATCATAAATGGTAAAAAAGCAAATCCTGAAGTTAATATAGATGATATTGATCCTAAAACGATAACATCAGTAAATGTTTTAAAAGGAAAAACTGCAGTTAAAAAATATGGCGCGCAAGCTACTAATGGAGCTATAGAAATTGAAACTAAAAAATAACTTCATAGCACTATTAAAACCCAAAAAAGACGGTCATCACCATGACCGTCTTTTTTTATATCTTTGTCGAAAATAAAAATCCTTATGTACAGAATTTTAGCCCAAATCAACAAAGTAATTTTACCTAGTTTTACTGCGCAAAGATTAGATTTAACCAAAGCCAAAAAGTGGCAAATGGCAATCATTGGCTACCGCTATTATGTTACAACCCGCGCTTTAGGTTAATATGTAATCGCCGTAAAAATCTCGTATTCCTTAATTTTTTCTCTTCCTTTTAGAAAAGAGATTTCCATTAAGAAATTCAATTGAACGATTTCACCTCCCAGCCGTTCTACTAGTTCGCACACTGCTTGTGCCGTTCCTCCAGTAGCAAGGACATCATCATGAATCAGTATCCTATCTCCTTTTTGGATCGCATCCGTATGAATCTCTAAAGTATCGGTTCCATATTCTAAATCATAGCTTGCCGAAATAGTGTCAAAAGGCAATTTATTGGGTTTTCTTACTGGAATAAAACCAACATTCAATTCTTGTGCGATCAGAATTCCGAAGAAAAATCCTCTACTCTCCACTCCTATCACTTTATCGATTTGCTTTCCTTTTAAGGAATCGACCAATATTTTTAAACATTCCGCTCTTCCTTTTGGGTCAATTAACAAAGGAGTAATGTCTTTAAACAAAATTCCTTCTTTTGGAAATCCTTGAATATCACGTATATACTTTTTTAAAGACATTTTTTTTAATTTTATATTAAATAAGACTTGCAAATTACACATTTATTCCTAACTTTGCACCCGCAATACGGCCTTGTGGCGCAACTGAATAGCGCACTTGATTACGGCTCAAGAGGTTACTGGTTTGAATCCAGTCAAGGTCACAAAACCCCAACAGATGTTGGGGTTTTTTTATACTTTCTAGTTAAAATTCCTCTAAAATCAACTAATCAGAGCTAAGATAACAAAAATCCATCAATATCTAATATAGTAGTCAGTACACTATACAGTACACTTGCTAGTACACTCTCCTTTTTCTATCAAAAACATGATCCCAAGGTGAAAAACTTATATTATTTTACGTTAAAAAATAAACAAAGCTTCTCTTTTACAATATAACATATCAAAACCGAAGATATGAAAGATAAAATAAATGCAATTAATGATAACCTGAACGATTTAATAGCGGTAATTATTGAGAAACAACTTAAAGAGGCTACCTATTTATTAGCTACTACCATGCCAGTTCAAAAAGAATTTTATAGTCTAAAAGATGTTTCTACTATATTATCTATTTCCGAATACGGATTAAAATCACGAGCAGCAAAGAAACAAATAAAGTTAATATATGACCATAATAATATCACTGTTCATTACAAAGAATTAGAGCGCTACAAAAAATCTCTTTTAAAGTAAAGACAATAATGGTTATAACTCAATCTGCGGGATAAGTTAGCATGTCCAAAGTGAGCTTTTTTTTGTAGTTCTAAAACAAACTGTCAGAATAAAAAAAGGGTAGCCCGAAAGTGAACTACCCTTTTTACTATATAGTATTACTATTATTGCTGATATTTTGGCTTCAATAAGAGCATAGTGATACTTGACATTAACATTGCAATACTAACATTTATCTTTGCTAAATGGATTATAATTATCTATTTTAAGCCAATAATAAGCACTTTAAGTAGCAACAATCAATAAACATACATTCACGATGATTTAGAAGGAATCATTTGTTTCGATCGGACATTAAGTAATCCAGCTATTAAAACAGTGGGAATTAATTTAATATTGCATTGATTGCAAAATTCCGTATTTGCCCATTATTAAGGTCATGTTGTAACTCACCATTAATTTTAGTTGTAAGATGTTACCTAGATATCTCGGACATCCCTCGAGCATAGTTAAAGCATTAAAATCACAATAAAAATCACCACTAACTCTATTAAAGTTTAGTGGCAATTTGTTTAACTTGGTTAGTTGTATCGCTACATCATCATCTACATCAATGGATTCATCTTCAGTAATGGTATAATTTCTAATACTATATTGCTTACATCATGCAACGATCTTATTTTTTGTCATTTCTTTATATTTTAATATTTAACTTTTTTGAGTTAATTCTATTAGTCTTGGAATCACATTATGTTCCCAATATCCGTAATCACCAGATTCACAACCATCTTCACCTGGCTCTAAACCCACCTCTAGTATAACTTTCCATTCTTCCCTTAACTCATGTATTTTTAGCAGATTAGCTAAATCTAGATTCCAAATAGAATTTAATATTGCTGACTCGTTAATCATTGGCAGATAATCTAGATTATCTAATAATTCACAATAAATCCAAGCGGTATTAACTTAGGCAGGATATCCTTTTAGGGTGGTTAACTTAGTATATCCAAGATTAAACTCTCCAAATACTTTACCAAATTGGATTTGAAGTTCATTAAAATCATTGTAATCCCCTTTGATCGTTACGTCACCGTAGACATCAATAGTTAAATCATCATTGATTGTATAAATCCCCGTGTAATTAAAGAATTTGTTAAAGTGTTTTCCTACTGTTGTGATATTTTTATACATTTTAATAGTTTTAATTGTTTATAATATTGATACCGCCTATCAGCTCGTAGCTTAGAGTGGCTTAGGTTATTTTAATATATTTAATTTAGTTGCAAAACTTATTTCTGCATAATCTTATGATTTTTTGAATCCAAGGCTTACTTTTTTTTACGCGTTTACTTTAAATTTCATGGTCTATTTTCCCAATTCATCATATTTGTTGTAATTTCTCTCGGGGTTAATATTACTAAGAAATAGAGCATCTTTTGATCGCTTTATTTGTTTCATTTGTCGATAGTTCATGATTTACTGCTCGTACAAAGAACGAATCTTTAATAATCAGCTAAAAAGTTCCGATTGGATCAACTAAAACATTTAACCAAAGCCAATTAACATTTTACTTTTGTATAATTTCCTATTAAAAAAAACTACATTAATGGAAAGTATTACCGTATCCAAATTTTTTTGACTTACATTATTTTTAAATCTACTATTCATAGTTTTTTTTTGTTGAAGATTAATACTTAACTATCTCTGTTTATTGAATTTTTCTTGTTCATCCTATTAGTAATTCTACTTCATTTTAGACAACAGAAATTCTATACCTATTAACTAGGTATCGATTACTCTGCTGTAAATTGTTAGTGATTTCTTTAAAGAGAAAAAAATAAAATCAGAATATGCAACTAAAAGCTACCCAAGAAGCAATGGTGGATCCATTGAGTAATGCAATATGAAAAATTTGCTTTCCGATGTTTTAAAATTTTTGGTACTCAACCCACTCACCATCTACAAATGTTTCAGCTCTAATCCACTTTTCAATTGCAATTGGATAGATACTACCAAACCACTCAGATGGTTCTCCTCCCATTGTGCGACCTCTATGTTCTAAGAAATTTACAGTATCGCTGCTTATTCTCGCGATGTGTATTAACTTTTTCCATGTATTTAAGCCATAATTTTTAACTTGTATTCTAGCACAACCAAAGTGAGAAAGCTGGTCATAGAATGTTAATTGTTGAATTTTACCGTCAATTGTTTTCATCATTTTAGTTGCAGTTAGCTCCCATGTTGGATTTACAGAAACCCAAGCAACTGGTTTTTCTTTTTTAGGAACATCTTTTGTTGCAAGTCTTATCGTCTTGCTGCTAATAATTTCATCAAGAACCCTTTTTGTTGTATAATGGTAAAATTTTGTATCTGTGTTTATCATGGTACATTTTTTAGGCTAATTATTAAATTTTTCTATTTTTTGATTATTAATATATTTTAAGCTGCTCATTTAATATTCATTACCTCTAAATGAATTAGCCCATAATTTTATCAAACTAAAACTTTTATTTGTCCATAACTTTTGATTGGACTCTTGAATAAAAAACCATTGTTTTATAGCCCAATAATCATATCCTATCATATTGATTACAGTGTTTAAGTAATCATTATCATTACTTTTATCTCTTAGGAATTCTCGAAGCCAAAAATCAACTTCTTCTATCGATTCCCATTTAAAGTCCACTTCTAATGAAAGTACTAGCGCATCCATAGCCTCTACACATGTATTATATTTAAATTTTTTCTTCATGTTTTTATTTTTAATTTGGTTAATTGTTCATTTTAAAATTTCTCTGATTTTTTTTACATTTTTATTTCATTCTTTAACAATAATTCTATTTCATTTTAGACCATAGTTGTCCTACACCTGTTTTTCAGATATCCTGTATTATAAAGTAAATTGTTTGTGTTTATTCTAAGGATTGTAAAGATTACCTCCTTTAGTTAAGAGTGTATCATTGTAATTTTGCACAATTAAACATCTATACAAAGTGTATTAAAATCCCATGGACATTCCGTAGTTATACTATCAATTAAGATGTCCTTTCCATTGTACATTAGCGCATGAGATTGCCAAAATTTGAAATCTTCCCTTGTAGCTAACGGGTCAAATGGTTCTCTATGTGCTTTTCTACCGCAATAAATTGTTATGATCAAATATCCTATCTCCGTTTTCTTTAAAACAACGAAAATTGAGTTTGTTTCTACTGGGCTCTTATTAAGTACGAAACGACTATGTCCATTGCGATTCTTTCGCTTGGCATATATGATAGTATCTGATTCATTTGTTTGAAAACAAATTGATTTACCAATGGCAAAATCAAAAGTAATTTCCTTTTCAATAAAGTCTTCGCTATAATCCTTAACAAAGTCATAAATCATTGGCAAAATCTTATCTAAATCAAGATGGTTGTGTGTAGTATTTACTCTTGACATAAATTTTATTCCATAACTATTCACATAAATTTTCCTTACAAATTTGGTTTGCAGACTTGCGCACTGTTTATCTAAACTGAATGAAACAAGGTCATTTACCTTCAAGATTACCGAATTTACTGCAACCTTGAAATAGATATTTTCATATTGTTCTGAAGAAATAAAACCAAATCCTTCCTCTGGTTTAATTTTAATGACTTTTCCTATATATTCTTTTTCCATATATTGATATTTTTTTGTGCAAAGCTATATAGGAATTCTAAGAAATCATATTCGATATTTTCAAAAAAACACTTGTTATTTAACTCAATAAATGCATTAAAATCACTAAAATAGCTGATTTTCATAATTTAATTCAAAAAAAACACTGTGTCGATCCACAGGTGGGGTCACGAACCCGCCGTTTAGGATGAGAATATAACAAAAATGACATGCACGAAAATATATTAACAATTGTGTGTGTTTTAAACAATTAACCAGAACTACCTTATAATATTAACAAATTAAAAAGTGAGGTAAGAGAAGAAAATTGTTTAAACTATCTATTAGTAGATTTTAAAAACTGTCGCAACCACCTAAATAATGTAAAACGTAAGTCTGTCTCGGCGATGAAAATATTTTTAAATTACCGATCATATTTGCAGTTATATCATTTTCCTCTTAGACATCACTTTTTTCACTTTAATTATCGTGGCTGATGAAGCTCCAGTTATTTCATTGATTTCCCTAACGGTTAGTCCCTTCTGTAACTTCTTTTGGATAGTTTGATGGCGTTCCAATAATTTTTCATCGGATTGAGTGCTTCCTAATTTACGCCCCTTAAATTTACCCTGAGCTTTGCCGATTGCTATTCCCTCAGCAGTTCTGCTTTTAATTCGGTTACGTTCCATTTCACCAATGCTAGCCATTACACTAATTACTAGCTTTGCCATTGGATTTTCCAAACGATTATCTAATAGAGTTGTGAATCCTTCTTTTAGGGATTTTAAGTTGATACCATTTTTAGTAAAAGTCTCGATAGTATGTAATATGTCTAGTAGGTTGCGACCCAGACGGTCGATTGAATCAACTACAACAGTACAGCTTTCTACATTGTCTGTTATTTTATCAAACATTCTATTTGCTTCTGGGCGTTCGAAAAAAGGAACGTTACCCTGAATTTTTTCAATGAAAACTTTTTCGACATCGTACCCAACATGAGATTTGAAATTTTCTAGCTGGCGACTTGAATTTTGTTGGGCGGTTGAGATTCTTGAATAGAAGTAAAACATAGTGATGAATTTTAGGTGATTTTGTTTTATAATTAGAGTCTAAATTTATTTAAAACAATAGTGTTGGTTTTGTCGAGTCTACGATGTTGAACATGTTTCATATTATGGTTATAGCCTAAATCTAAAACATGAAACCAAAGAAGGGAATTACTTCCCTTCAATCCAATCTAAAACATCTACGAGCATATCACAGTAAACATCTTCGACCTCATTCTTTATATCTCCTTTTTTATCTAAAAAAGTAATAGTATAAGTATCAATCCATTTTAATTGAATCCTAACAGTTCCTTTGTGTCTAAAACCTGAACATTGGAATTGTAGTCCTCCTTGATAATCCTTTGATTCAGGTAATACCATAAAGTTTGTAGAACCATAAGCCATTAATGCCCATTTGTCAGCTACTTTGACTTGTGCAATGATTGTTTCAGCGATTTCCATAATGCAGTTATTATAAAGCAATACTTGATTAATACACTGCAAAGATAAGTACTACTTGTTTAATAAACAAGCTATATTTGATATTTATTTAAATTAATCAAGCTACACTTTATTAATTTATTATATTTGTAAAAATTATTCAAATGGCTGTACTAAGATTAAAAGAAATGATGGCATTAAAGGGAATGTCACGGGATGAACTATCTTCAAGAGTTGATGTCTCAACAACAACTATTTCAAATATTTCAAGTGAAAAGAATTTACCAACTATTCAACTACTATTAAAAATAGCAGAAGTACTTGATGTCGATGTGAGAGAATTATTTGTTCCAACAAAGGGAACAGCTGTTTCTCAAATGGAAGTAGAAGATGTGAAATTATTGTTAGAAAAGAGCATTTTGATTTTACAAGGAAGGCAGGAAAAATTAATATAAATAAAATCGTGCAGAGAGTTTGGAATACTAAAATTTACGGGAATGTTTTCCTAATTGCAGTTCCACTTTGAGAACTATTTTAGGGTGTCAGACATAACGATGGTAACGATTTAATATCGGTAAAGTTGCGGTTTTGAAACCGTACGTTGCTGTCCTAGGTTTAATTTAATTATTATATGTTTTAGAAGCATCCGATTTCAGTTTCTCAATTTTTTATAACAATTCCATTTTACAGTTATTTTATTTTTAAATTTTTAACTCATATCTTATTTTCATTTCAGAAATCGATTCTTTTAAAGTTGTTTCATTTTCATAATGATTCCAAAATTCTAAATATGACATTGGAACAAAGTCGATAAATTTGCTAATTGAATATCTAAACTCATTTATTTCATTATTATGCTGTTTAAAATTATCAAATTCATACCAATTTAAAGGTATCCAATAAATATATACTAAAACCGGATGCGGATAGTTATCCATTTTACGTGAAGCATTAATTAACCCGATAGTATGTTTAATTAACTGAGAAACATCAAGGTATGTTTTTTTTGAGCTTTTCACGTAACTTTCAATCATATTCAAAAATGAATTTGGAAGATACTCTAACTCTTTTCGATTCAAATATTTCTCAAGATTCCCGCCCCTATTCGGTAATTTTTCCTTGAAAATTTCTGTGAATTTTGATTCTATTCCGATTATAACTTTTTCATTTTTTAGATAAAAATCAAGGTTTGGCGTACTAATTCCTGTTGGCAGTTTTTTCTCAAATGTAGCTTCGTCAAAGGCGGAATAGTTTAAAAATGTAAATTCTTTTAATCTCATTTTTAATAGTCCAAAGTTATTCACGCACAACGCAGCAGAAGAATGTACTGCATTAAATGGAATAACTCCATATCTATTAACCTTTAATTCATTTCCTTGCCCTTTTTCTAAATCTTTTTCAATCTGATTCCACCCCTTAACTGTAGAAATAATATTTTCAACATTTGAAGAAACGTATCCTTTGCCATCTGGTTGTAATCCACACTCTATAGCTTTCCTAATTATCTCATTTTGTATTTTACTATCTCCCATTTTGTTGTAATTTAATTTTACTGAATACCAGTCTGCCTATAAACCTTCATCATTTTTTCTCACCGAATTACTTTTAAAAAATATTATATATACAATTCTAATATACTTATTTTAAGTAATTAGAGAACTTGGCACTTTGTAGCTACGCGATCTAGTAGTGTTCGGAAAGGTTCTTTTAAAAATAAAGATAATTTTAGTATTAATCCACACTTTAAATTGGTTAACATAATAATCTATTCTTGTGCAGTCAGACTATTGGAAATATAAATTACGAGCTCTAAAAATCATGTAATTAAGTATAAACCAGCATATTTAGAACATGTTTTACAACATTACGCTGATCCATTTACGAAAAGAGCAATTTTTTATTGTGGCGGATTCGTTCTTAAACATAGTCATCTAATTTTTTATAAACGTCAATTCACAAGCCTTACATAGCCTCTTTTCTTGAATGTATTCATTTACATCGTACCAACCGCCAGTCTTCTGCCAAATATCAAGTCCTCTGCCTAAAACAACCTTCCATCCATTATTTAAATCAATGGAACGGTCATGTATCAAATCATCAAATTCATAAGAAAAAAGAATCCCTATTGACTCAAAAGAATAAGTCATTTGCTCGAATGCATCTTTAGCCCCTTCAATATAATCTTCATTATTACTCGTAATAAGATGCAATTTCACTTCAACCTCAGGGTCTTTCTTCTCCCCTATAAGTTTAACAAACTCCATGAAGTTTCTCAATTGATAGGGTAATCTTATGTAAATAAGTGCATTTCTAGTTCTTAAATATTAACCTACACTACATATAAACCGGTTTTTGGACACGCTAGTTTAGAATAACAGAATTATGCGTTGCTTTAAAGATAAAATCTCCTTCAAATTCACAGTTCACAAATTGAGCAACGGAGTCATTCTCGGTTAATATTACGAATTTTTTTTTCGTAGAGTTAATAAATTTACAATTTAAAAATACTACTTTATCATCTGAATATAGACGCATGAAAAGTACTTCACGAATGGGAACTTCATCAATATTATAAATTTCAATAAGTTCATCATCGTCCAGTATCTCCGATTCATAATCCTGACGATATTCTTCATTTGTTAGCCTAATTAATAGAAATGGAAGTTCGATTATATGCTTAAACAATAAATTACTAAATATAGTTACCGATGATGCAGTACCGCCAAAAAAAAAGTGAGTTTCATTATCATATAAATAGTTACTATCATTCTTTACATACTGTTGTGATATCATTATATTGTAATCTACCCTATTATTAGCATCAGAATTAACAATCACTAACGACTCACTAAAAAAACGAATTTGATGATAGTGCCTCGTGTTTTCTTGCAATACAAACTCTATTTGACTCGCTTTAATTTTAGATCTTTCCCATAGTATCCCACAATATTCATCGTTATTTTGAATTTTAATACTTTCCATTATATTTATTAAAAAATTTATATATTTATTTTAAAAAAAAAATCAATTTATTTTCAGTTACATCTAAACAAAAGCTATTTTTTTTAACTATACATATCAAATCAACTGATATGAAAGAAAAAATAAATATAATAAACGATAACCTCAACGATATTATAGCTCTAATTATAGAGGAAAGACTTAAACAGGCTGTTGAAGAATTAGCTACCATTATACCTGTCCAAAAAGAATTTTACAGTATTGAAGAGGCTTCTTACATACTATCAATATCAATATATGGGCTAAAATCTAGAGCAAAAAAAAATAAATAAAATTAACATATGACCAGAACAACATCACCGTTTACTACAAAGAATTAGAACGTTACAAAAAATTGCTTTTAAAATGACAATTTAAATCTTTATCATATGTGCAAGAATTATTCTTTATAAATATTTGATAGTCGAAAAAAAATATAATATCGAGTTAATTTTGTAATACTTACGCAATTTTTTTGGCATAGTACCCAATTCACAGAGATATTAAAAAAAAGGTAATCGGTTTTGAAATCTATTACCTTTTTCAACACCTATAATCTTTTCAATTAAGCCCATCTAAACAATCTCAAAATTGGTTATATAAGTTTACGATTCGACTTCACTTTACATTTTGAAATAAGTTTAGCATTAAAAAATCATATCGGAAAATCTCTCCTAATTTTAATAAGTCTATTTAATTCATCAATGTGTTTACTGTTTCTTCGTAAATATTGGGAATATATAAAATCAGATTTTTTTAACGTTTCAAAGGATGCTTCGTCAAAACCTTCAAAAAAGGGCTCTTCAATACCAAATGAAAAACTATAGTTTGATTTATGAATTTTATCTAGTAAATCTCTGTCTAATGGTGTAAAACAACGCACTGGCAAACCAAAATCGACTTTAGATATACGATTATTTCCATATTTCACGATTTCTAAGCAATTATTAAAGCCCCCATCAATATAAAAGAAAGGACTTCCCGGATTTATACCAAATTTTTCTAGACTAGGTTCATTAAATCTTAGTGCACTGAGGTCTCTGACTGTACTCGATTTATAAGGTGGATTATAAAGTCCTGGACTCCATTGTTGAAGTAATCGAAATCTATCAGGGTCAAAGTACTGCGACTTACCAAAACCCATAGTTCCCTCTTCCTCTATTACACATTTATTTTCTATATCATAAATAGAAATATAATTATATTCATCAATATCTATAACTTGAAATAAACGCCCTATTTTGAATCTATAGTTTTCTGAATACAAACCTTCGCAACTTAAAATAGAATATGGTGTTGCCCATTGCCTATCGCCTAAAATACCATGTCTAGCATAAAGTGGATGTTCAGATACTGAAATTGAATAACTTAAAAAATTCCAGTCTGCAATAGTAGGTAAAAGCCAACCGTACGGTACAAATTCATCTTTATTATTATGGATGTTTTTATACAAAACATCACTTCCGTCAATAGAATATTCAGCGTTTTTAAAAGCTAAATTTTTAGCAAACCAAATAGAATGCTGATCAACATAGAGAGGGTACTCTTGTCCATCTCGTGAATCGTAGAAAAACAGTTCTTTACCTCGTTCTATTATTCCTCGTTCTTTACACACCCATTTACCATTCATACTATAGCTTTGAGTTTTATCTACTTCTATTCCATATTTAAGCTGTGAGTCTCGACTAGGAATTGACTTATTTATTATAGTTTCATTTGTATCATTATCTACTATCAACACCCTATTATTTCCAACTTCCAATGCAATTTTTATTGATTCGAGATATCTATTTAAATTTTCTAAATCAGGTCCCAACACCAACCTATCAATCACAACTTCAATAACATAGTTTTTATCGGAATCAATTTTTAAGTTATCTACTAACTCTTTCAGCGACCCATTTACACGAATTTTTAAAAAACCAGAATCAAATAATTTAAAGAGTTGTCGGTCTAAATCAATTTGTGTTCTATAATTTAAGGGGCTTAGAATATTGATTCTTTTATTAACAATTCTATTCAAATGTTCTTTAATACTAAATTCATTAATAATCGATGGATCTGTTTTCATATTATTCATTAATTGGGTTATTTTACATTTAACTTTTAAAGGATTGAAACAACAATCCAGCAACTAATCAGTTTTCACTGATTGCGTGGGAATTATAATTCCATTTTCTTTTATTGTAAAGCAGCTTATTATCTCAGCAGTTTTGTCATTTAATAGTAAACCTGTCAAAACACCACCATAACCGCATTCGGTATTTATATTTACACCTCTTTGATTATAACTCACTTCTTCAGTCAATCTATGCCCATGAATGAATGTTTTACCTTCCCAAGCAGGCTCGAACTCATAGTTCCATATTAATTCATCTTGTGTTTTTTCATGCAAATTATGCTGTGTATCTCTAAGTGGTGCATGAACAAAAATAAATTGTGATGTTTCAAAATAGAGATGAGTGTTTTGCAAAAAATTCACAACTTGGCTCTGAAAATCACCTGGCGAGATTAACCAATCCGCATATGCTTGTTCTCTGGTTCGAGAATCGTACCCTTGCGGATGTTCTTTACCATTTATCAAATCCAATAACATCTGATCGTGATTGCCCCTTAAAAACACCCAATCAGGATTGCTCTCTTTGGCTGATATAAGTGTTTTTAAAACTTGCATACACGAATATTGAGGAACTAAATTTTCTGATATAGCTTCTTTTCCATTATTTTTATAGTCTACATAATCACCTAGGAAAACTGCTCTAGCTTTACATTGTCCTGCTAAAGCTACAGCAGATTCTGCCGCCTTGAAACATCCGTGAATATCTCCAAAAGCCATATATTTTACTTTGCTACTCATGATGCGAATTCTTTTTTAATCCAACTTGCAAAAAGATCTGCCGAATTAACAGCATGTCGATCTGATGATTCCCCAGGATTTACTTCTACGACAAACTCTGGTGTAGCATCAATTGTATAATAGCGACTACCTAATTTATTCAGCCTCTTAGTTGCTTCTATTACCACTTCTGGTATAATATTGTACCTGTGGTATATGTTTCCATTCAACACCCAATAACGTTCTTCTTGTTGAATCTTCTCTGGTTCAATAAACTTTCTGATGGCATACTTACCATCAACAATAAACTCATCATATAACTTTTTCATTTCTTCCAAAGAAGTAGTGGGGTAGACTGATTTACCTTCCTCAACATGCTCTAAAGCCTTTGCATCATTTTTTATAAACGCTTTATCCCAACCTTTATCATAAATTAATTTAGGGACTTCCTGATTTAATTCATCGACAAAAAAGGTTTCAATACTTAAATCTGCGATATGTGGATAATATGTTGATAAGCGTGTATAATCTATAAGATTTTGAAATTTGTTGATAAATCGTTTATCCTGTGGATATTTTTCTTCTTGATATATACAAAACCCCCTGTGCATTAAATTTTCAGAGTTACTATCTGGATCTAAACCAACTGTAATCCCAGCCTTCTGCATTGCTTCGGCTTCTTCTTTCCAAAGCCAATGAATCTCTTGCTTATTTTCTTCTGAGGAAGGGTAAATAATTTGAAACTTTTTTTCCATATATGTTTTAATTCTGTTTTTTATAAGTAGAACCACAGTAACCTTAAAATTCTATTTCAAGACTTAAAAATTGCTGTTTAAATTTTTTCCCTATCTCTATTTTCTTAAAATTCATCTGGTACTAAATAGCCCAGCACCACTAATTCCTGAATCAATTTTGCATCTTTTTCACTATTTGGATAGAATACTGGATCATCTATATTTTTTACACTTTGATTTAGAAACTTCCAATCAATTTCATTAAATCTCTTGATTCGAGGACCTGGAAAACCAAATTCCACAATTGCTTTCTCTTCCTCCCAAAGTTTTATACGCCAGAATCCACGATAACCATTTCCTTTCACAATTTCTTGAGGACTGGAATAGGTTGTATAAAGCCCCTGTATTGCTGTAAAAAAATGTGGCTCTGAAAACCATCCGATACCTATATCTCCCGTACCATCAACATAAAGTCCCTCTGGATAAAGTTTTGAGTTTAATTTAACGGCTTCTTGAAACGAATTTGGGGCTTGTTCCATCCATTTGTCAAAACGTTCTTTTGAACGCCAATTTCCTATTGGTGCTTCTGTTGGAAGGATCTTAAGTAATTTAAATGCTTCTCTTTTTAATAGTTCAATGGATTTATCGGGATTACATTCGTCAGCGACCCATTCGGCACTGAAGTGTTTATTTTTACTATGTTCCTTTTTTGTCCATGATTTAATTTTAATGATCTCTTCGCTTAGTTGTTTTAAACTGTATCGTACACCTCCAAGCGTAGGGTAAGTTTTAACTAGACCTCCTTTAATCGATGCTAATTGTCCCAAACCACAAAAGTCTGAAACAACTGTTGGCAAGCCACATAGTATAGCTTCTCTTGGCGTAATACCAAAATTTTCATCTTCATGAAAGGAAGGATAAACAAAACAATCTGCCGACCAAAATAAACTTCGAAGAGTATGGTGATCCATTGATTTTAGACAAATCAAATCACAGAATTTATTAGATTCTAGTATTTCTCTATCAAAAAACTGCGAAAAGGTTGTGTGGTTAGCATTGCTTTGATAAATAAAAAAGTCAGGTTCAAAATCACCAACCAATGTAACTCTAATATTTTGTTCACCAGAGATATTCAATGCTCTTATAAGCTGGGCTATACCTTTATTTGCAATAAATCTACCAGCATAAACAATATGAAAGTATTCCTTTTTTACTTTAAACCATTTTTTGGCACTTTCCCTTTCAATATCAGTAGGTAAACAAAATATATCGGTGTTTAATTTAGGTACAAAAACCCCCAATGTAGGGGCTACTTCACCTAAGCCATTATATAACTGATTACTTTGTTGTTGACTTGTGACAATATTAAGCGTTGCTTCCCTGAAAGACCATCGATTTAGAAATCCCCCAGTTGTCATAAGTGCTCCTTTGGTATGTTGTAACAACCGACAAGCTAAATCATCAGGTGGGTTTTCGTGAAATGTAGCAAAAATGACATCATCCTGAGTGCACAGTTGTTTTAGTAACTCCGAATCTTGGCTAGAGCTCACTTTGATGATTTCTCCGATTTTAGCCAATGATTCAAAATAATGAGCTTTCAAATAATTTACAGAGGTACTTGCATCTAATACTGGGAAGTTTTCATGCGTATCCTCATCCAAGTTTGAATAAAAATCAAATTCCGATATAGGTACAATAAAACGCATTTTTCTAATTTTGAATATTAGCTTTTTTCAAATAAACCATTCAGCCATACCGCTAGCGAGACTCTAGATTCTATTCCTTGATACATCGTTTTTTGAGCATCACGTAAATCTTGGTTCAGCAATTCATTAGTATTCTGAGAAGAAAAATAGGGGTTAGCCGTTATGTCATAAGCATGTTCAAAGAGCTTTCGAATTGTAGGAACTGCATTCAATAAACCATCAATATACAATCCCCAAAAATCTGCGCAATATGTGTAATTAATTAGCTCTTGTGGCAAAAAGTCTTTAAAAAACTGTCTAGCCCATAATTTAGTATTATCCTCTCCTTGTCCTAAACGTAAATTATATACAGAATTCATGATACCCAAATCGGCATAAAAAGGAACTACTTCTATGCTATGAGGTGCATAAGCGAGATCATCCAACCACGAATCTCTAAAAACCTGAGGCATCCAAGTGCATCCAAGTGCATCCATTTGAATTGGTTCTGCAAATAAATTATCACCTCCACTACCCGTCAAAAGTACCTCTACACCCATCTTTTGACATTCAATTGCCATAGCTTTATTAGTATGATAATTCAAATTAAGCATGTCAGGATGTTGGTGAGCCGGTACTTTTTCCAATTGACTTAATGGTAAATAATCTTCAAAATCAATTAAAACAGTATTTTTACCTAATGGTGCAAGTAATTCTTGGATATATCTTTCGGTTCTAAATTCATAACGGCTAGAACTCATTCCGACTAATGAAAAAGAAATTTTAAAATGTTTTAATAATGTAATAATTATACTAGAATCAAAACCACCACTGAGTTGTACACCAATATGTTTTGATTTATACTGATCAAAAAAAATGGCACTAGCTTCCAAAAAATCATTGATATCTGTGTACTGCAACTTCGGTTGAAAACAAGGGTCTGTTAAAATCTTCTTCTCTTCATTCCACAGCATTCCTGAATAAACTGGAAGAATATCTTCAATTACTGGTTGACATTGTGATCGGTTTAATGCACCGAGTTTTACATTTTTTTCAAAAATTTCAGGCTGAATATTTTTCCAAATCCCTTTGCTGTGATTTCCCCATATTTGGGGTAGTTTTTCTCCAGTAGACAATAAGCGGAAATGTGTGCTAGGTTCTTCTATATAGTTTGAAGCTATTTTCATTAATATATGGCTGCTACAGGTTGAAAATTTATCCACATATTATCGTAACAATCTGGTTGTATGCCGTCTTCAATAATCCATGCATGCATCGATTTTGAAGGCAGAAATATGCCAATAAACATAACGCCTTCCTTTGCGAATTTTTTAGATGTACTAGCAGCAAACAAAGATCTAGGATAACATAAATCATTTTGAATAGCACCGGGATAAAGTTTTCGGAAATAATCAATGGCTTCCTGAGAAGAGTCAAATATTGGACGACCAAAATTAGCTACTATTTTACCTAGTAAGAATGAAACTTTACAAGTCTTGATTAATGCAAAAACATAAAATTTAATGAAAATATCATTGATAAAATCATCGTTTTTATAAACCCCTTTTCTCAAAAGGTATGGCTTACTACAACTATGGATTGCTTTTTCTAACTTTTTATTAGGAACTTGCTGGCTTTTTTTCTTCAATTTCATTTCCTTTTCTAGTAGCAATCCAGTTACTGGATCGAAAACATATTGAAAAGTAGAATGAGAAATTGGTAGGGAAATAATATTCATATATAAAAAATTTCCGAAGAGATTATTCTTATAACTTTCCCACTTCCATTAAAAATACCATTCGGTTTATTTGAATTTTCAGAAATTATAATTTCTAAACTTTCACCTAGTAAATCTTTTATAGAACAGTTCATATTTATGTTGGAAAATTTAATTGTAAGCTAATCCTTATTACCAAAGTCGAAAGTATTATCAAGAGCATAAGATCTAACACGTAGTATAGCCAAATCATCTCCAATACATTCTCTTATAGTTCCGTAAATTATATTTGCCATATTTAATAAGTCACTAGTAACATTTTATGTTCTAAAATTTTAAACAAACTACTTTTTAAGTATTTCAGTCATTTGATTTGATAATTCTTGTAAATGTTTAGCTTCGTCTTCAATCATTTTATTAGTTGCTTCTATTGCATCTTGATTAAGGATAGGGTCCTCTAGTAATTTTTTAAGTAATTCGATAGATTCTAACATTTTTATATTATTTTATGTTGTTTTATTTATTATCATTTGGGTGTATTTGTCAAAAAACATTGCAATTGTATTACCCAAAATAATACTGGAAAAATGCAATACCCTAAAGTTAGAATGATTATCTATCGTAAGGGTAATAAATACCCTTACGATAGATAATGACATCATTTAACTAGTTATACTAGTACCTATTTTTTTCCAATCTGTACCATTACTATCACGTTCTCCACCACTTTTTTTACCTTTAATAGCAGTGTGATCAGCATGAATTTTTGCTCCGTAAGCTAACTCGACAATTCTTTTTACTAAATTTTTCATTTTTTTAATATTTATTATCTTTCCTACTCTTTAAAGGATTTTCGGACAACTCCTTTTTTTGATAATAGTAATCCGAATGGATAACTACTCTTACAAATGAAAGGAAAAATAAATTATAAAAATGGGCAATATTGTTCTAAATTACCTATTTTTGGTTCTAAATTAAAACTAAAATGAAAGGAAATATTGGTAATAAAATTAGAAAAGTACGTGAATTAAAGGGTTTTACTCAAGAATATATGGCTGGACAACTGGAAATATCACAACGTGCCTATTCTAAAATCGAAAACAATGATATTAAACTGGATTGGCAACGGATAGAAAATATTTCTAAAATATTAGAAATAGAACCTATTGACTTGGTTTCTTTTGAAGATAATTTGGTTTTTAATAATTGTTCACATTCAGGAAAAGCTCATATAATGTATAACAATAACTTCCCAGAGGAACTCAAAAAAAGCTACGAAGATCGTATTAGTCATTTGGAACAAGAAGTGTTGTTTTTGAGAGGTCTATTGAATAAAAAATAAAATAATAGCAATAAAATAACAATCTGATTTTGATTTTTTTTTTAAAGCAATACAGTAACAAAGAATCAGTTTAAATAAACCCTTTTAAACTGCTATAATTAGTACTGAAAATTTACCTTACAATAGCTGAATTATTTAATGATCTAAATATAAAATGTCCTTCAAATATACAATTTACAAATTGAGCATTGCAATTTTGCTCAGTCATGAGATGAAAAATAATTTTCAGTTATGTAATGTGAAATAGATCATTATGTAGTATTTTTTTGTATTTAATTTTATATTTTTTCTTTGATATATACCCTAGATAAAGCGCAAATTCGCTTCAATATTCACGTATTGCAGCAATTTGCGATATCACACTACCCACTCCGCTTGCGGCTCGGTGGATGAACTGCTTTTAAGGCATATTCTACAATATTTAGTAATTGAAGTAATTGATTAGATACAGTACTTCAATGTTTCCTCTTTAAAAATAAGCAATTATCAATTATAATTCACTACCCACTCCGCTTGGGGCTGCGGTGGGCGAAGTTCTCTAAGGCAATTTGCCAATTTATAAATTATCGTCTATGAAGGTAGCATGGTGAAAGGTTACGTTTTAAAGCTTATATCATATCAATTCAATAATAACATAGATAATCTTAGATGATTTAACCTTTATTATATGTTACCTACTTTCTAAGTTAACATTCACCAACTGTAGTAAAGTAATTTAATCATATATACAATACTATTTTAATAAAGATAGAATAGATGAATTAGAAGATTTAACTACTATTATATGTTGCCTACTTTCTCTCTTAGCCATTGCTATCATTGACCCAGTAAAAATTCACTATTAATAAACACAATAAAGTTACTAGCTATTAAAGTGATGCCTGAGTAGTAATTGGATAGGCAAAACTTCCCATTACGATACAAATCCATTTTATGTACCTAAACCAAAAATTATAAAAAAACTAAACAAAACGTCTTTTATACTGTATAAACATTGATTCATGCGAATAGACTGTTCACAATAGGACGGTTTAATCGCAATAAAAACATGAAAATATGAAAGAAATAATTCCAACAAGCATAATCTTAGCAATCGATGCTATTGATTTTGACCAAAAAAGATATTACCTGCAAGCAAGAATGTTAGTAGCTGTTATTTATCGAGATTTTTTACTAGATAAAGATGATGTAGATTTTCGTATCCCAAAGCCATTCCCAGCTACATTTTTCGAAGCAATATCGACTTCGAACGGTGACCTGCGCAAAGTTAAGCGTGAAATAGAAAATGCTCAAATATTAATAACGGACGGTAGCTATTATACTGGTGATGAAAAAACAGATGCGTTCTGCAAATCATACGTTTTAAGTCCCGATTTGATATATAATCAACCAGTTCATTTTACAAAATTTCAAGGAATCAATAAAATTGATGATAGAGTGACATTCAAAGAAATTAAAGAAAATTTGGAAATGGTCACTGTCGACAATGCTGTATTCGGTTACATAACGAAATTAGTTGAAAAGCAAATAACTAAAATTATAATAGGTTCAAGCATAACTCAAAATATGATTACAATCACAATAAATGGTGAAGAAATTAATAAGCATAGATGCTATTGGTTAGTGGTTGCAAATAGAAAAAATGTGGCACTAATTCAACTTAATGATAATTTCTATTTGGAATCGGTGTCAAGCTTAATTGCTAGGAAAAGAATAGAACTTAAAATGTGCTACACGTTCAGCATCGAAAATATTAAAATAAGAAATTTTTATGCGTCAAGAAACTTGACTAATAACAGACTAGATCACAATCTTACTAGTTTGAAGAGAGAATTATTCAAATACATATATCTTGATGGTCAAAAAACTACTGAAATTGATATCAATAATGCTCAATTTGCCATACTTTCTAATATGAGCACTTTTGCGCTCGATGATAATTTTATAGAAAATGCTCAGAATGGGACTTTATATGAATATATACAGATAGAGATGAAAATGAGTAGGGATGAAGCAAAAAAATATATGATGATTGCCCTCTTTGGCAAGGTAAACTCTCATCCCAAAAGACTCAAAAAGTTATTCCCGAAGACAATGCAGTCAATAAGTGATTACAAAAATGAAAACGGATATGAGAGTTTTTCAATCTTATTGCAAAAGGCTGAAAGCAAATTAATGATAGACGGTGTTTATAATTTACTTTCTAAAAATAAAATACCTGCAATACCTGTACATGACAGCATGCGTGTAAAAACAAGTGATTACGTTGGTGCAAAACAAATGATGATTGATTTTTTTGAGAAAAAGAATTTCAAATGTGAACTAAAATCGAAATAGTCACTATCAGTAAATCATGAAATACCAGTTTACATGCTTACTTTTAATGTAAGACAGTTATGGGTCGCAAAAATAGATGTTGCATCTAAAGTAATCCATCATCAATTTCATATAACAATTCATCAAAATTCACTGGATTTAAAGAAAAGTTATCGTTCCAAATTTCAAAATACCGTTGATATTTAAGGATAATGCGTAGCTTATCTTCGTTTCTCATTATTACTCGTGGTAATCTTATTTGAAATCTTGTTGGGTCTTGCCCGTTTATGCGAACGTAATCCTGCACGTAGCAGTCTTCATAGCCACTGTAAGTAGAGGTTATTGTATCGTCGAAGTAAAGACTTCCAACTTTGCAGGGGATTCCCAATAAATTTGTCAAATTATTTCCACCAACGTGGTATACACCAATTACAACCTTTGGTGATCCTATTAGTGTATCAAGGCTATTATTATAAGCGTAATAATCGCCATCAACCGTCAACGGACCGCCTATTAAAGTTGTTAAAAGATTGTCGAAACAATTAAAATTACCAACAATATGAGTTGGTGATCCTAATAACGAAACCAAATTATTATTTTGGCAATTAAAATTAGCACCAACTTCAATTGGGGAAAATTCAAGTGTGGCTAGTTCATTAGTACTGCAACTAAAAGAACCTCCTACTTTTTTAGGACTTCCAATTAATGATTTTAAAGAATTACGGTCTAACTGAAAATGACCACTTACATATTTAAATCTAACTGGTAATTCAGATAGCTGCATTCCAGATAAATTAACATCGCCGTCAACGCTAATTGATCCGTCATCATTTATGTGGTAATTACTTATATCATAATATCCACATTTATCAATAATTTCAGTTTTGGTCATTTTTTTTTCTTTTAGATTAATAATTAGTAATTACTATGTGATCACCATTTTAATTTCTATTCATTTATATCATGACAGATACATGAGAACATATAATGCTTGCTGCTAAAATTGATTACCCATCGAATGGAAGTATAAAATCAAAAGAAATCATTGTCATACAGCTACCTGAAATAGTAGCTTTATGACAATAACTTCATATTATAATTTACCTTACTATCAACGAACTTTATACATTGCGTCAGAAATAACATTATCAAATGATGCTTTATATCTATTCAATGTTTCGCTTTTTTTATGACCACTAATTTGCATAACCGTTGAAATTGGCACACCATTATTAAGAAGCATGGTAATAGCAGTTTTTCTGCTTTTATGCCAACTAATTACCTCTGACAATTTCTTATATACATCTTTTGTTTTTCCGTCAGAATACTGTATTGTAGTTCTGACTTTTCTATCTAATTTCAGAATTTTAAAAGCACGTTTCAATAGCGCAGAACCTCTGGAATTAGCAATGAAAGGTAATTTAAAATTATGTTTTCTTAGTATATTAATTGCTTGATTTATTAAAAAAACAGTCTGATCATTATTGTTTTTTACTCGTCGGATTTTGAAAAAATTCTCATCACTAATAATTTCTTTACTTATTTTCTTCAAATCACAAATAGACAGGCTAGTGTAGCAACCAACTAAAAAGATATCAATTTGATTCTGAATTAACACATCATTAAAATGTGCATTTTCAATTGCACGTAATTCGGTACGATCAAGAGCAATAACTTCTAAATCCACTTCTTTATCCCTTTTAAGATATTTTTTTAAATCAACTTTTACGTAATTCTTTTCTTCTATCCAACGCAAAAAAGCTTTGATGTTTTTTATATAATTATTGATTGTTGGTCTTTGCCTACCTGGTTCTTTTTTTAATTTCCTTTTGTAACTTTTTAGAACAGTTTCATTTAAATCAATAAGTTTTAATTTTAACCCTACTGTTTTTGAAAAATGATTCAAGTGCGTCCTTTTTAATCGAATAGTTGAATCTTCAAGCTCTAAATCTTCATCATTTAAAAATTCTTCTACATAGTGTGCAAGAGTGTCGTTGAATTCTACTTCTTCACCATTCAGCACCTTATCTATACAACGTTGTAATTCCATTTTGGAAGGTTGACGTCCTTCTAGTGTAATCTTATCAATGATAAAACTATTTATTACTATTTTATAATAATCTAGGTCTTTTCTCAGACTAAAAGTACACGACTTTGTTTTAGGGTATCCTTTTGCCCAATCTCTCTTGCATATTTTCTGTTTTGTTGAATATCTAATAACTTCTTTACTTTGATTCACAAATTTGAAATATATTACCGATTCTTCTTTTTTACTATCTTTTAGATAAAATGTTGTTTCCATTTTTTAAACTTTTATACTTCTTATACTCTAGGACTTGTAAAAAGTTGTTTAAAAAAGATATATATTTACTTCTTAATCAGAATGCAAGTACACTGTAGAGCGCACTTTTCAGGACACTGCTGGTAGAAAGTCACCGTAATAGCCTGTATTTACTGGTATTTATGAATTTTATGCACAATCCAGTCAAGGTCACTTTACGGGACAAAGAGAAAAAATTCTCTTTTGTCCCGTTTTTTTTTCGACCTAACTCATTGTTAATCATGTATATAGACTCGATAACCTTGTTGATTCTAGTGGTTTGTACTTGCTCCCCACGAATTGTGAAATTTTCGGGATAAATTAAACCAATTAATTCCCTTGCGTCTGCTAAGCTAGCATCATTGTAGCTGTTGTTCAGTCTAATAAGATTTTCAATACCACTATTCAATAGTCCAGCTATACTTTGTTTATCGCTACTTATTTCAGATAATTCAGATTCTAACTTACTTATCTTTTCAGAATAATCAAGCTTCATCAGCCTATAGTCTGACGGATCAATTTGCATTGTTGAAAGTAAGTCTCGCGCATTGCTTAATCTATTTTCATAATTTTTTACTTGTTCTAAAATTCGCCGCTTCATTTCTCTTGCATTATCCGTCAAATCTCTATGCGTTTCTATTAAGACGGCTGTATAGATTTTTTTCACTTCATGGAGTGGCTCATATGCTTTTAAATTCTCTACAAATAGCTCATTAGCAACTTCTGAATTTATACGATATTTGCATTCCGATACACAATGATAATAGTAATAGTATTTAGTGCGTCCTTTACATTTACTTCCCAATAATTTTTTCCCACATTTAGGACATGTAAAGAATCCTCGTAAAGGAAACTCCTCTATAGTTTCAATCTTTGCTCGATAATTTCGGGATTTACCATCTAAAATATCTTGAACATTATAAAATAATCCTTCTGAAATAATTGCCTCATGCTGCCCTACTACAAACATACTTTCTTCATCTTTATACTTTGGAATAAAAATTTTTCCACAGTAAATAGGATTTCTGATTAGAAGCCAAAAATTACTTTTACCTCTTGTAAAACCTCTTTTTTTGGCCATAAGAAATATTTGTTCTGTACTGAATACACCTTTTGATAGTTCCTCGAATGCCCATCGCATTACTGAAGCCCTAGGTTCTATCTGACTTATATACTTTTGCCCATCTTCTTTAGATTTATTTGCGTAACCGAATGGAGCTATTCCCATATAGCGCCCTTCTTTCTTTGCTCGTCGCATACCATGAAATGTATTGAGGGCTCTACGATCATTTTCGACCTCAGGAGCCGCAAGGTAAAATGCCAGCATCATTTTATTTTCAGGAACCGCTAAGTCCAATGGTTGTTCCATTGCCTGAGGTTCTACTCCTAACTTTCGAAGTTGACTAATCATCTGATATGCATCACCCGCATTTCTACTAAACCTATCCCACTTTGTAAAAAGTATAAAATCCGTCTTATTTTTATATTTTTTTAAATTTAGTAGAAGTTTCTTCCACTGCGGCCTATTAAATGTTTTAGCTGAATGATCTTCGTAAATTACATCTCGTACCGCAATAAAATTAATATCACAATACTTCCGAAGAACTTCCTCTTGATTTCGCTGGGAATATCCTCTATCCGCCTGCTCGTCTGTACTTACACGTATATATAAATCAGCTACCTTTTTCATGTTTGTAAATATTTAGTTACCGCTATATTAGCTATTTTTTTCATAAACACCAAAATTGCTTCAGCTTCTTCAAGAGTAACACATATTCCCCCCGAATTAAGTATTTTCATGGTTTTTTTAGCAGTAATTTTTCCCTTTTCATTTAATTCATTTTCCATTATTACCCTATTTTTATTAACAAAAAAAGCCCGATAAGGGGCTTTTTATTATGTTGATACAATTATTTAAATTCTATATATATTTAAAATAAATCCTACTCCCTTGATTTCTCTTAAAAGAAGGTTCGTACTTAATATAGCCGTACTCATTTAATTCTTTGACACATTTATGATAAGTGCTTGATGCAGATATTTTTGCTATACGCATAATTTCATAGCTAAAAACCTGGATCGGACTGGTAAAACCCCTATCCCCACTATATTTTAACAATGCGGCATAAACACCGATATGCGTGATACTAATACGGTAATCCTTCTCAATAGCTGAAAAGAAATCTGATAAGGGTTTTAGACTTTCCATTATTTATCAAATTGAATTAGACTGCTTTCTTACTCTTTTTTTTACTTCCTTTGGTATATCAGGCTCTTCGTTATCGGCGCTTGACCCTTGTTTTTTATTACTCTGTTTAACGGAAGCCTTTTCGCCTTCCGACTGTTTTTCTACTTTAGCTTCTTTATTGTCAATGCGCTTCATGGTTGTATCGTATACATTGATTGTCTTGAATTGCGGATTAACTTCAACAAATTGCTTAACTTCCTTACCATCCTTCAAAAATGTAGCAGATTGTAAGTTCCCTTTCTTGAGAGAATCCATCAAATCTTCTTTGTATTTTGGAGTTTCTAATTCTTTTATAGGAAGTTTACTCAATGTTGCCTCAAGATCATATCCATAATTCTGATGATACTGATTCAGTTTGAAATTTCCATTACTGTCTATCTCCTTAAAATCCATTTGAACCCAAGAATTATAAAGCTGTCCCTCTTTATTAGTAAGTTCTTTATTAACTGCTCTACCTTCCATTAGATTGTAAGCTTCCTTCATCGTAATATTACTTCCTTTATTAATATAGAAAGTTTGCTCCAGCGATTCTTTAGAATTGTCTTTCTGTAAATCCACCTTGTAAGAATTAAAAAAATACATCTCACTCTGATCTGATTTTTTAAAACTTAGTGTTGCTTTGGCACGATCAACTCCGTACAGCACTTCATGATTTAATGTGAAATTAGAGGTTTGCTGCTGCATTTTCTCCTTTAATTCATTGTCCAATCCTTCTCCAAAACCAGTGTACTTAACCTGGTTACGCAAGTATTCAAAATTTTTCTCGTTCATGATTCTTATATTTAAATGATTACTATTTATAATTTCGGTAGAACAGTAAGCTGTAAAAGCTTTTTATTCTTCAACCTAAGTTCAAGGTGCCGACCACCATTCTTCTCTATTAGTTGAATTACTAAATGTTTCTTATCTGGAATCGTAAACTTGGGCAGCGCAAAAACCGCCGTGTTCTCAGACTCTCCTTTTATAGCAGTTGGTTTATTATAACTCATTATCGGTACGATTTCCAATTCTTGGGAAGCGGTACGTTTTACCTTTTTGCTGTCCCGTATAAAAAATCGGAGCTGGTCGATATCATAATTTATTTTAGAACCGTTGAGAACTCTTGTCCTATAATACAAGACATCATCTCGTATAAAGATTCCATTTAGTTGGAATTTAATCTGATCCTTTTTTTTCTTTGCACCGGAGATCTTATTTCCATTGTAAAAAGCAACTTTGGAATATTTTTCTACCTCCTCTTCGTTCGCACCCTCCGCTGAAAAGTACATTTCTGGACTTTCTGCCTTAGTTGTATGTAGACTGAGATTTAATTGCGGTGATTCGTCATCGTAGTTTACCACAAACGAATACAGCTTGGCATCTGAGGTGATCACCGTAAGGTTGGTAGAAATAAAGCCCTGCTGTGCCGCTTTAATATGCAATACATTCTCTAGTCCTTTTGCTTTCTGCACTAATACATCTTGGCTTCCTCGGTCTACGGTTTTAATAGTATAAGGAAATACAATAGTCGTAGTTTTCGAATACCCGATAAAAAGTGAGTCCGACGCGACTTCTTCAAAATAATTTCCTTCCGTTTTCTGTGCAACGGCTCCATTGGATAAAATCCACAAAAATGCCACTAGCAATACATTAAATTTTTTCATGTTTTTAAGTTTTAGATTTTAATTGGAATCATTTTGTTTTTGGTTGTCATCGAGAAGCAATACTTGATAGCCAGCTTTTACAACCACTTTAACCAACTTAACTTTCTTGCTTAGTAGGCTTTTGGCAGCCTCTATTCCTGCTCCCGCAGCCTGCGCTCCCCAGGAATCGTCAAGAGTTCCCATTCCGACACTCTGCATCGAACGATCTGCAGTTGTTTTTGCAACATCTCTATTAATAGTCCCAGGGATATAAATCCCATCCAATCCATCCATATCGTAGACAGAAAGTACTACTGGAAACAAGGAGTTATTATATCTAATACTATTTATTTTGATGCTCAATCGCTCCCCTTGTAAAGAAGCTATTCCAAATAGAAAATGATCTTTTGGTATTGCGACTCCATTAATATAAATCGCATTGGTTAGCCTCAGCTTTACTGTTGCCCCAGTAACGATGGTTTGCGTTTCATGAATCACAGCCGATATCGTATTTTGCATATCGACCGTTCTGGCATTTTCATCAAAAGAATAAAATCCATTACGCCTGGATTGTCCATCAATGCCCAACGGATTTTCAGGACTGCTTTGTAATAAAGAAACCATCCCTTCCATCGTTTTGGTACTAATCGTAAATACTTGTCCCCGATTTTCTTTCGAAACTTTCCGCAGTCTCTCTTGTACTCTTTCAGGATGCTGAATATCAAGTATGTTTTCTAGCATTCCACTTAGCTGCTTCAATTCAGGATCCTGCTCTTCTTTTCGTCCATCCATCGAACTTATCATGTATTCTAACCTATTAATATCTTCAGAATGCATTTCTGAAGTAGTGGGCTTTGCATATTGATTCGAACCATGATTCTGTTCTGCAACTATAGTTGGGCTACTAATAGCCTTTTGAAGTGCTTCCAGTTTTTTATGAATCTTTTCTTCATTTGAATCTCGATAAACCGATGTATTTAATCCACCGTTTCCATTGGTATAACTACTTCCTTTAAAAGTGGTATCCGTATCGGTTTCCGTTCCAGCTACGTGAAAAGATTGGCTCAGGTAATTTGGATCATTTTTGATAAGTTCATCCAGCTTTGCTGAATCGATTGCAGCTTGTTCGTAATATTTCATCTTATCTAAAAAAAGAGCTTCTCTCCCATTTGCATCTGGAAGCTTTGTATTAAAACCTGTTTTTTCGACTAATTCTAAAGTAGCGGCATCCATTTTACCTCCTCCTAGAATCCAAAATAGAGCTGTAATAAAGGGAAGGACCAACAGCGGAAATACCATAAGCATCTTGCGCTGTCTTTGTGTTTTTAGTGATTCTGTTTTTCGTTCCATACTATTGATTTTTAAATTGTGAGCGATAATAATCCTCTACGATAACAAGGCTGTCTAGTAATCCAGGGCGTAATCTTAGTAAACTGTCCTGTACTTGCTTTCCAGTAGGACTCCGTCCCAAACTATCCATGTACATCTGAAAACGAGCCACTCGTTCTAAGTGGGCTTTACTTAATGCTACATTAAGCGTTGTACTTTTAGTATCTAATACTAGTGCATTGGTCGGCCTACTGATGAGACTGCGCTCTATCTTGTTTGAGTTTCCATTTAGGCCATCTACAATTAAATAAATATTCCCTCCGACCGTAAATACTACAAAACAAAAGAGGATTACGATCCAGCTTTTTGCAGATAAATGTGCCGTCTTCTGTTCCAGCCACTGAGCGCATTTATGCTGCAACAAAAAAATGGCTTCGTTGAATCGTTCTAGTAGAAATCGTTCTTTGTTCTTGACACTTTCAGGATTATTTTTGTTGTTTCTTTTAAATGTGAATTTCATAATCAGTTTTTTATCATTTTCTGTTTTTTGAACTTAAATCTCTATTTTCAATAGTGTTCCACCGCTCAATTAAAAAACCATGTGGATTGTTGTCGCTTCGTGAAACATTACGAAGATTGCCTTCCGTTATTAGACTTCGATAAGCAATACTTGTGGGTCTTATGATATTTTGAGTTGCATAACAACGGAACTGATAGGGATATTCATTGATGTTAATTGTTACACTATCCACAGCTATTGTTTGGCTGACATTACCGGATATAATCCCAGAATAATATCCGTTTTCCTTTAAATCGTCATATATTCTTTTTGCGCTATCATCCGCCAGATAAAGCGCCTTGGTTACATTTATTTGTATCACTTTATCATCGGGATCAAGACTAAAAAACAGTCTATGAAAGGTTTTTACATGATCCTTTGCTTCAACTGAAATATTATCCTTTCTATCCGATGAAAATGCCTCCAATGCTTTACCGTTAGCCAGTATATAAACCTTATCCTGCATTTGAGAAACCAGACTAAAACTTTTGTAAAGAGCAAAGCAACAGAGAATCACACATCCAATTATAACTAGCATCGTAAAGCCTCGAACATATCGAAAAGCCGTGTCAATATTTTTCATTTTACTAAACATGATATTTCAATTTAGAGATTAAGAATTGCCTTTTAATTTATCACCCATATGACTATTCTTGTCATTGAAGTACGGAGCGGAACTACTAGAACCCGACATGCTTTGAGACATACGACTTGCTGCATTTCCCATCGCATCCGCCATCATACTGGCACCAGTACCCACACTACTTACTGCAGAATTTGTAGTATTACTAAAAATGGTGGTTACCTTTTGACTCAATGCTCCGCCACCGCCGGCATGAACTATGTAGTTAGCTACTGAGGGAACTGTAAAATAACCGACAATCCCAATAATCATGAATACCAGATATGCCATATCGGTTCTACTAAAAAAAGTATCTCCATAATCATTTACCTGAGCAATGTCCAGTTGTAACATCTTCTCCTGTATTTTACCGATGATACTACCAAAAATATTAGCAACAGGAAGCCACAGATAAATATTGATGTATCTTGCCAGCCAAACGGTCAAAGTATGTTGAAAACCATCAAATACAGCGATACCAAATACTAAGGGCCCTAATACGGAAAGAACCACCAGCTGAAATGTGCGCAGAGTATCGATACAAAGTGAAGCTGCTTCAAACAATACTCTTAGTACTTCACTCATCCATTCCTTGACCGAATTGCGAAAATTAAACGATGCCTTCGCCATAGCAAATTTGACATCGTTTCCAATCCCTTCAAGCATTCCTTCATTATCAGGATTAGTATTGTCGTGTGTATATTTATACCATCTGTCCTGATCACCACTTCCTGATTCTCCTACATACATCTGCCAAGAGTTGCTACTTTTAATAGCTTCTTCTTTCTTTTGCAACAACAATCCAATAGCCTTGTTGGATCCTTCTACCATCGCCGCTGTTGCTGTAACGGTAGGCTTCATTACTCCGTTAATCAAGTCCAAGACCGAAGGAAAAATCATAATACAGAAACCAATAACAAAAGGCCTTAGCAGCGGATAAAAATCTATTGGTTCTGCACTGGCAATATGCCGCCACACTCTTGAGCCGATATACCAAATAGCTGCAAAACCAGCAATTCCTTGACCTACGCCCAATAAATTATTACATAAAGGCATCATCTCCTCGTAGAGTTGGTCCAGTACACCATGCAAGCTATTCATGTCGTCCGCTACACCTTGCGCCTGACTCGCAAAGGGCAATAGTATTCCTAGGGCTGTAAATAATACCCCCTTACTTGTCTTTGCCATATCATTCTTTGTTTAGTTATTTGCCTTGTAAATATTACGCATTACACGCACATCATTATGCTCTTTTGCACGCTGGATCGCTAGTACAGTAGTATTGTTATTAAAGCTTCGCAGAAATAAAACTTTATCCTGCATATCGGCATAAATCTTGTCAATCGCGGTAAGCCTCTCCTCATCATTCATTCTTAATGTATTAGCGCTAATAACTGTGACCAATTCGTCTAAATTTCGCAAGCTCTGTTGCAGCAAATTATCATATACTCTTGCGCAATAGGCTATTTCATCGGGACTGAAGTTGCCACTCTTTCTAAACCCATCAAATGCGGATTTGTATTCTTTTACTAAAAGCAATTGGTATTTCACAATGGCACCTACCCTTTTATAATTCCGTACCGTTGGACTTACTTGCATCAATGCATCAAGGAAGGTTTCATGGAGGCTAAAATTACCCTGAGACAAATCTTTGATCGTGTTGTACCCTCCACTAACGATTTGATACCCTTTTTTCATATCACTAAGTATCTGTTTGAATTGAGCCAATTTTTCTATGTTGAGCAGTAGTTGCTGCATTTCCTGTGATTGGGCTGAAATCCGAGGGGGGCAAAATAAACCCATCAAAAGAATCCCTATAATTATTATCTTTTTCATTAGAAATTGGAATTAATACCATACATGCTACGACTTATTTTCAGATCATTCTTCTCTTTGGCTCTTGACAAAGCCAATAATTTTGTTTGCTTATTAAAACTTTCACCAAAGCTGTAATTATCTAACATATTGAGATATAAAACGTCTATGCGTTTGATTCTCTCCTCTTCTTTCATTTCAAGTTGACTATCCATTACTATAGTGAGGAGTTCATCCATATTAGCTTCACAATTTTCAATCAAACGATCTACTACTCTTTTGATATACGCTATTTCATCTCCATGAAATAGATCATCCCCCTGCACTTGGTTAATAATGAAATGGGAACTATGAATGATTTTTAGCTGTAGCGATATAATCTCGGCCACCTTGAAATAGTTTTTTATTTTCGGATTGACTGTTTTTAATGAGCTGAAATAATTGCTGTGAAGATTAAATTCCCCTCGCTTGAAATCTCCTATTGTCGTTAGTCCATTTTTGACTACAGAATATCCTTTTTGTGCATAATCTGTATACATCCTTAAAGCAGCAATTTGCTGCAGCAACACTTTTCTTTGCTTAGCTTGTCCCTGTAAATTATTGGTGAGCAAGCCTATAAATAGTAGATATAAAAATATTTTTTTCATGGACTTATTATTTTAGTGAGGAATTCCGTAAAGCTTCTTAATCTTGTCTACATCATGCTTCGTTTTTGCTCTTTGTAAGCTGAGTTGCCTATTTTGACTATTGAACAGTCTAAGGTCATCATAGTTAGCATCAATTTGATCAGCGGCGGTATTGATGATTTCCAATCTTTTGGCGTCACTCATTTGGATCGTAAAAGAATCCAGAATTAGAAAAATCTGGTCTATGTTTTTTAGGCTCTCGTTTAATATACCCGAATACACTTTATGCATATACTCCAGTTCTGCCATATTAAAATGTGGGTCTTGTTTAATGAGATTCCAAGCTCTGTCATATTCATCCACTAGCCGTACTTGCTTCTGCGTAACATCCCTAATGCGCTGGTAATAACTAATTATTGATTTGACTTTCATCAGCTCCTCGTAGTAATTCTTATACAAGTCCTTTTGCTTCTGTGTCCATTGAGAAATCTCTCCTAGTTTTAGTTTGGAAAGCGTATTCTCCAGTTTCTTGTGTGCATTTTGAAGCCAGATAGTTTTATTTTGCAACCGCTGTATTCGCAAGTCTATCGCCAAAATCACTTTTTTAATTGCGGCAGTTATCACTCCAACTATAGGCAAAGCAACGACTGCTGCAGGCCTTGCTGGACTACTGACCAGCAGTAGACAAAGCAAACACAAACTTATTTTTCTCTTTGTTTTCATAATGCATTTAATTTAGGTTTGTTTTCTCCTCTATTAGAGCGTTATAGTCTCTTTTTCATCCTTTTGCTTCCCCCCGTAAGTCAGCTGCTAATGCAGCGATTCCTTTTTGAATATTGCCTCCAAACATTTTCGAATAGGCTTGGACTTTTAGTTTTTCCGTCTCCTCGGTGGTATAAGCGAGATACTCTTCTAGCGAAACTTCTGTTCGGTAAACTTTAGATAGCATTCCTCCCAGTGAGATAAATACTTCCTTGTATTTCTTGTCTGGATCATTGGATTTATTTACAGATAATACCAATGCTTTTTCTTTTTCTGTGAGCCCCAATAGTTCTTGAATCTGCTCAAATTTATTTTGATACTTACTCTGGTCTAGTAATATCTTACAGTCACTATTATTGATGATAGCTTGCTTCACTACAGGTGACGAAATGATATCTTCCACTTCTTGAGTAACTACGATTGCCTCTCCAAAAAACTTTCGAACGGTCTTAAATAAATACTTAATGTATTCTGCCATACCCTCCTTAGCAATAGCTTTCCACGCTTCTTCTATTAGTATCATTTTACGAACCCCTTTTAACTTCCGCATTTTACTGATAAACAGCTCCATTATAATAATAGTAACCACTGGAAAAAGTATCGGATGATCCTTAATATTGTCTAATTCGAATACTATAAATCGCTCTTGCAACAAGTCTAAATTTTGAGTAGCATTGAGCAAGTAGTCAAATTCTCCTCCTTGATAATACGGACGCAGTACGTAGAGAAAGTTATTTACATCAAAATCCTTTTCTTTTACCTTATCCCCTTCCAATATTTGTACAAAATCCTCTTTTAGAAAATCATAAAATGTATTAAAGCTGGGAAACAGTTGCGGATTTACAGCTAGTTTCTCATAATACAATTGTAAAGCATTCGATAAGGCTACATATTCAATCCGATTAAAAGTCTCATCGTCTTTTTTCCAAAGTGCCAAGAGCAAGGTCTTTATACTTTCTTTTTTCTCTGTATCTAAAGTATCGCCTTCACTGATGTAAAAGGGGTTGAACTTGATTGGATTCTTTTCATCATAGGTGAAATAGTATCCATTGACCATATCACACAACCCTTTGTAACTATGACCTACATCGACAAGTACAACATGGGTTCCTTGTTCGTAATAGCTTCTAACCATATGATTGGTGAAGAAAGATTTTCCGCTTCCAGAAGGTCCTAGTATAAACTTATTTCGATTGGTGCATATCCCCATTTTTATTGGTTCATCGCTGATATCTACATGTACTGGCTTTCCAGTCAAACGATCTCCTAGTCTGATCCCAATGGGACTTAGTGACGAACGATAGCCAGTTTCCATATTTAGAAAACAGCTTGCTTGCTCCACAAACGTATCAAAGCTATCATTCATCGGAAAATCAGCGGCGTTTCCAGGAATCCCTGCCCAATAAATCTGGGCTGCTCCCATTGTTTCTTGTTTTGCTGCTGCATCCATTTGTACTAACGCAGAAGAAACCTTGTTTTTAATGTCTTTCAATTCTTCTTTTCGATCCGTCCAAACCAAGACATTAAAATGCGCTTTGACAGGGAGCCGTTGCTGACTAATGGCTTCATTAAGAAAATCATTTGTAGCATCGCGAGCAATTAGATTTTCCCTGCTATATGCTGATAGAGATTGAAGTCGCAGTCTTTTACTTTCCAACTTCTTCAAGGTTTTTTGGAAATCTTCTATAAAAATGTACTGATTATAAATGTGATTACACGAAAGTAACTGACCTAGAGTAGAAGCAAAACCAATGCTGAATTTGGTCCTATCGGTTGAATACCGGTCATAGTTAATTCTAGAACCACATAACGCAGGCAAATCGGCTGCATCTCCTAGAGTATAAATCTGGCAATGTTTGTCTCCCACCTGTAAACTATCCTTGAAAGCAATATCATTGAATACAAAGGATTCTGGTTTCTCAGACAAGGAACAATAGCGTTCTATAATACCAATCTTTCTGCTGTGACTTCGTAGCTCATCATCGCTAAGACGCTGTAACTTTACAAATCCGCTGTCTTCCAATATTCGTCTGAATTGTCCAGTGCTATCGACAAAATCTTGACGCACTTGTTCTTTTAAGGTTTCCTCAGGGACAATTGAAGACCTAATTAAATTAGAAAATAGCGAGCTAGAGGTTTTTCTTCCCACTGGCTTTTTAGTCAAAAAAATGTAGCAAGAATGATCTAGAAATGGACGCTCATTAAAGAATCGCTCACTACAGCGGCTGAGAAAACTATGGTCGTCGTTGGCAAAATGTGGTTGATGCTTGCTATCAATAAACCAGTCTTGCTTATGGAAAACGCTAAACTTTGGCAATAGCTTTATAGCTTTCACCCAAGCTTGGTGAAATGCCTCGTATTCTTGATCTGATAATGTAAATATCTCTGGTAGATCTACTTTGAACACCACCGTAACATCTCCTTGCTTTGACAAAATACAGTCATGTTCTATATCCATTATCGGTAAAATAGCTTCCATCCTCTTTTCCATCTTCATTTAAATTTAACTGATTCTTCATTCCTTTCACTACAGCATTCGCATTTTGTAAATCCTTCTACTTTGAGTCTTAATTACTGTAGGTAATTGTCTTTTCGCTAGCTCTTTCATCATTCCGTGCTCTCCGTATTTATGACTCATTTTATAAATCTTTACAGCCATCACCGTTCCCGCTATGCCAATAATTCCTAACGAGATAAAAGAGGGTAAACCGATAAAATACATCATCGAAAAAAGAATCATTAATACTACTATTCCTCCTCCAAAATACCAGATGTACTGCGCTTTTAACCCTTTAAATTCTATACTTTTATTAATTCCTTTATTTATATGATAAACGCTATTCCCCATATTTACAAAGCTTTAAACTCCAAAAAAGGATTTGATTACGGTGGTTACAACAACTAGAAACACACAGCTGCCAAACCATGCTGCTGCTACTTTTCCTGTATCAGGATCGCCCGCATTCCATTTCTGATAGACCTTAACAGCTCCTATCAATCCTAGTAAAGCACCAACAGCGTACATCAATTGCGTACCTGCATCAAAATAACTTCTCACTTTTTGATTGGCTTCATTAATTCCTGCGAGACCATCCTGTCCATATCCTTGATAACTAAATACCAGCAATACCACTATGCTAACGCCGATCATCTTCTTTTGTCGGCTCATTCTTTCAACGTTCCAGTCGTACTTCTTCATAATTCCTTGTTTTAAAGTTCCATTCGTTTAAAATAATGTAGAGCATGCCGCTGTCTCAATTTCTCATTCTTGTCACATTAAGCCATACCGCACTGAAATGGACAGGGGCAATTCCTCCACATTGTAACATTGTTCTTATTCATTCCACAAGTCCTCCACCTCTACATGGCTTAAACTTGTAGTATCTAGTTTTTCACATTCTGAAATAATCAGTTCGCTGACTGAGGATCTAAAAGGAGATTTTTTAATACTTGAGTATTCGGTAAGTAGTGAACTGAGATGTCCAATAAATTCTGATTTGATAACTTCTCTTTGACTTGCATCTTTTACTAAATTTTTTAGCTTTTCGGCGAAAGCATCTATATCACCAATAGTTTCTTCTGATTCTCCAAATGATGGCTGTTTGCAAGTATCCGTAAAATTTTGTGGATGAACTACATCATAATCAATTTCTAAATCCTTAATTCTGTGATTCCGAAGTTTCCGCTTTCCTGTCACAATTTCTGTGATATCAAATAAATAATATCTAAATCCAATAACTAGATACCAACTGGCTAATAGCAGTACAATCACAAAGATGTAATTGCCCCATGAAATGTTTGTAAACATAGTTTCTTAATTAAATGTTCAACTTCCTTTTTTTCTTTTCCTCAAACACAAAAAAAATTGATGTTTGATTTCATAAGTCAAAAGAACAATTAGTTAACTTTGCTCACAAGTACAACTTTAAGTTGTACCCTTTAGTACCCCTGATTAAAAGACCAATATAACACGCTTCCTACACAAAATTTAATAGCTATTTATTTTTGTGATCATCTTCTCTAACGTGCGAATTGCTACTACTTTATCACGGTCTTCTGCATTGTAAGACTTACTTCTTACAGATTGATAGGAAAGCTCTTTTTTAAATGGAGTAGATAAATAAGGTACAATACTTTTAAATACTTGACTCATGGAGCGGGCTTTTACCACACGAGATTCATCTGCAGCTCTCAAAATAAGAGCTATCTGATCGCACGACAAATCACACTCCATTTTAAAATTGGATTCCATTGCCGTTATGTCATTTTTAGGTGATGAGTCAATTACCTCTTCCTCTCTAGATTTTATTTGTTGCTCCAAGTAGCGAATTTCATGCTGAAACCACGTTAATAAAACCTCTTTCAAATTTGGTTCTTGCGGGTCAAACATTCTTTTGGGTTTACAATTGAGCTGCCCAAATTCCTTATAAATACATAAAATAGCAGCAAACCTATCTCCAAGTGTAGCATAGTGATCGAGTTGGTTTAGTATCTTATTTTTCAAGTAAGCACTGTATTCCTGGCAATTGAAATTAAAACTTATCAATATTTGATCTGCTACAGAATATATAGTGCTTTTTACAATTGGTAGTGCATCACTAGCTAAGGCATTCAATAATTCCTTTCTATACACTATTTCCCTGTAGGTACTTTTATGCGTGTGTTCCGATCTCACTTTTTGATATAGTTTTGATATAACAAGTTGTAAAGGTTCTTGTGTATCAGAAGACGTCAAAATATTTTTTTTAATACTATCCAGCTTGGACAGTATTTCTCTTTTGGAAACTATTTGATAGGTGATCGGAACACGCTCATCCAAACTAAGGTACTTGTAAAAGCGATTTTCAACAAAAGATAATAAATCCTCTAACACAGCAATAACTGTAGTCCCGATATTATGAAGATGGGGTTCTTTAAAAAAATCATGCTGCTGATTTTCAATGCTACAATCTAAAAGATAAATAAAAGTGGAATGGTATTTTCGAACCAAATGTCGAAATTGCCTCTTTTTTCGAATAGAAAAAATTTCTTCCTTAATCTGGATCTGAATCCTACGGGATTCTTTTAAAATATGCGCAACAAGCTCCTTACTTTCAGCAATAGTTATGGATTGTAGTACCCCACTCCTTGCATTAAGTTCCTGTACTATTAAACAATCGAACCATTCTAAGTGGTATTTTTTTTGTATCATAGAATTGTTTTTATTGGTTGTGAAAAACAATTGATTAGGGGAGAAATAGATCTACTTGCTTAAACTGTTTCGGTAGACCGTCGGTGATTTTCCAACATGCTTTTTAAAAAAGGTGCTAAAAGTGGAAGAACAGTTAAATCCCAAATCTTCTGCTAAGAAATTTATTGTAATTTGGTAGTCTTCAAGCGCATTTTTCGCCTCCATGATAAGGGTTTCTTCAAAGATTCTTTTTACTGATTTCCCTGTAGTATATTTAACTACCTTATTCAGATGACCAGGAGTTACATATAAAACGCCTGCGTAAAATTTCACGCTGTGCTGCTCTTTAAAATGAATGGCAAGAATATTTAAAAATTGAATGGTCAAATTTTCATTTCTTGTAAAACTCAAGTGGTAATCACTCACAAAATGCCCATAAATACAACGGAGTTCATATAAAAAGAGATTAAAACTAATACGCTGCAACTCTGTTGATACATGCCGAATCGCTTTATCACTGTTCACTTGATACATCAACTTATAGATTAGCGATACCACTAAATAACTTTTAAGATCTAAACTCAACTTTCCAATACTCTGACCACTAAGAAAATAAAAAGCGTCAAGAAGGTCTTGCTTGTTACAATTTTCTATCGCAAAGGCTGTACTGAAGGAAAGGTAGAATAGTTTTAGCTGAGGATCCGTCTCTAAAATGACTAAAGGTGCCCCTTTATAAAGGACCACTAAATCATGGACGAACAACTCCAAAAAAACGTCATGAAAAGAAATTCTTAGACTGCCTGATTTTATAAGTAGTACAGCCGTATTACTTATAAGGAAAGCTTCATGTCCCTCTTTTTTAAGTGGACAGTCTTTTAGAATTTGAACATCTAAGCCTTTAACAGGAAGTTCATTTAAATCGATATGTAGTAAAGTCATTATCATAATTCACTCGTTTCAAATAAAAAGGAATGCTGGCAAACTAAAGACGTACTAATCGTTCTTATTTGATTTTTCGACAACAATCAAAAAAATGAAATACAGATTCATCAGGGTTGCTACAAAAAGTAAATACCCCATCGTTTGAGTACTCACATTTTTCTTGCGACCGTTAAACCAATAGCCAACTATTTCATCATAGCTTAATAAATCTATAATGAAATAGAGACTAATAAGGTTAAATATGACCAACACTAAAGAAAAGTAAATGGGTAGTTTCATCAGTAACAAGATCAATTTTTGTTATAAAAAGATTATCTGATTATAAGTAATAACGCAGATGGGCAATTACAGAAATGAGTGAAGCCTGAAAAGGATGAAACCCTGATGCTACTTTTTTGTTCCCAACGGAGATTTCCCAATCTCGATCTTTATGCCCCCCTTCTGCATCAAGTGCGTATCTGGTAACTGAGGTAATTCCTAAAATCGTTTCCAATTCGAAGCTTGTTAGATCAGAAGAGTCCATTATTCCAGCTTCATATGTGGTAATGAAATCATACAATAGATTATACTCTGCTTCCTTATTTTGAATGAGAGATACAAAAAAACCGAGTAAACTACTTTCTGCCGCTTCGCTCAATGTACCTGAAGCTAGTGTTGATATAACCACAGTTTCAGGATTATTTATACTGATACTAATACCGTCTTCCGTAATCAATATATTGCTTTTACCAAAAACATCTGGAGCCTTCAACTTTGCTCCCATAAAATTTACTTGAGTCGCTAAATCTTCAATAGTTTTAGAATATCCATGAATCTGATAGTACTCCGAAAGCCAAATACCATATTTTTTCCCAACTTCATCGTAAGGATTAGCATCATTTGCTGGACCCAATTGTTTCAATGTACTTGCTTGCACAGAAACACTACTAACTTCTTCAACTACATCTCCATATTCATCCGTAGAACAGGAAATCATTACTAAAACAACAAACAAACCTAAAAATAAATTTTTCATAATTATTAGTTATAAAATGTGACTGAGAACCATATCTCCGTTCATTTACCCGGGTAAGCAGAACCTTTATTTAGCACGATGCTAAACTTTTTGCTTTTGAATTCGGAACAAATCTATATGCTCTAAAGTACCTATACAACAATATAGTGGTGGGTTTTCACGATTTTAACTATCGATTTTCACGAAATCAATACAGTTTTTTTGAACCAATAAGACACTATTTATCAGCAGATTATAGTATTTTTGAAATACACTTTGTTGAAAAGATTCCAGTATCTATATCTTAATACACAACGAGTGTTTTGCAACTACCCCGAATTTAATTGATGTGTTTATGAAGAGATTTTTTATACTACTGTTATTTGTACCCCTGTGGATACAATCTCAGAATACCTCGTTCAAAGTTCCAGACTCCATTCAAAATAAAGATTTTGTTTATTTGGAAGACCGAATAGATCAGTTTAAAGATGACAGTACCAGAGCTGCCATATACTTATTTACTTATATCAACAAAGCGAAAAGGGAACACAACTGGCAGGAACTTAAAAACGGTTATCAAAACTTAATGCACTTGTCCCCTTCATCGATGCGGATAATTTACGCTGACAGCATGGTATATGCAGCAAAAAAGGCGAAAGACAATGCCGCAATAGGTAGTGCGTTCTTAACCAAAGGAATAGTTTTGTTTTCCAATAAGAAATACAAAGAGGCATTAGATGACTATCTGATTGCTAACGAATATATAGCTAAAACAAATGATCAATACTTGATTTATAAAGTAAAATACAACATTGCTCAGCTGAAGAACAGCATGGGGTTTTATGACGAAGCCATCTCTTTATTGAGAGAATGTGTAAACTACTATAAAAAGAATCATGACAGAGCATATCTGAATTCACTCCATTCACTGGGACTGTCTTATAATAAAGTGGGGAACTACGGCTTATGCTCTATAACTAACGAGGAGGGAATCAAAGAAAGCGCAAAGCGTGCTAGTCCAGAAATGAGTGCTTATTTCCAGCACTCGGAAGGTGTAAACCAATATTTTCTACATAATTATCAAAAGGCTATTACTAACTTAAAAAGTACAATGCCTGAAATAGAAAGTAATAATGATTTTGCCAATGAGGCTGTAGGGAATTTTTACATTGGGAAAAGTTATTGGGAACTAAAAAAACATGAAACTGCCATCCCCTATTTTAAAAAAGTGGACCAGATTCTAAACAGTAAACAATTTATAAGACGAGATTTATTAGAAACTTTTGCATTATTAATTAACTACTACAAAACAAAAAAAGAAGATAAGCTACATTTGTATTATATAGACCAACTACTTATTGCAGATCATTTGCTGCTTGAAACTAACAGCTACCTGGTCTCCAAAGTGAGTAAGGAATATGATAATAAGAACATTTTGATTCAAAAACAAAAATTGGAGCAGCAAGTAAATGGACAAAAATCCAACAACTTAATTTTCATAGTCCTTGTAACACTAATATTCTTGACTCTTCTTTTCGTAAGCTATCGCAACTTTAAAATCAAAAGTACATACAAAAAAAATTATGACGCACTGATGAATAAAAGCATCCAGCCTATAAAAGAAATCACCCCAATACAACATGCTGGAATAGCTGACATCAATGCTGTAGCGGTTACTGAATTAATTAGGCAATTAGAAAAATGGGAACAGGGAAAGAAGTTCCTAGATAAAGAAATTACCTTAGTAAAACTAGCCGCTACTTTTAACTCTAATACTAAATATCTTTCTCTTGTTGTTTACCATCACCGCCATAAGAAGTTTGTTACCTACGTTAATGACCTAAAAATAGATTACCTTATAAACGCACTTAAAGAAAGTAAAATTCTGCAACAGTATACAAATAAAGCACTGGCTGAAGAAATTGGCTTTAGTTCTACCCAACGATTTGCGAATGCTTTTAAAGCAAGAGCCAATATGCCTGCAGCTTTTTATATAGCACAACTTAATAAAGAAGAATAGAAAGTGGTGTTCTAAACAAGAGAATAACTCATGTTTTATACTCTAAACAACAGCATAAATCAATATTTTTACGTAAAAACTTAATAAAAAAAATCATGAAAGATCTTATTCAAAAAATTAATGCCGAGTATGCAACATTTAAAACTGAATCCGAGTCGCTAACTGAAAAAGGTGTTAAAGCAGCTGGAGCAAGAGCTCGTAAAGCCACTTTAGAGTTAGAGAAACTATTAAAAGAATTTAGAAAAGTTTCTGTAGAAGAATCAAAAAATAAATTTAATTTATAATTACAAAGCCCATTCGTAATGGGCTTTTTCATAAGTCTTTTTTGTTTTCAAAATTAAAGTACTACTTTTCAAAAGGCTTAGTAACTATTTATTCACCTATATCCTTACCCGTTTTAAGGATTTATCGTTTTCTGTAAAATGTGCAATAGGGTTTGATCTTAGAATTGCTTGAACTCAATAGTCTATTTGTTGTAATTATGCGCTGATTAAAGTTTATATTCACCGCATATCATTTAATATGCGGTAAATATGTATATTCATCAAAAAAAAGATTGGCCAAAATTCACTTGGGATCCAGATGCAATCACTCCTTTGCTTGGAGAAGTTAGGCATAGACAAGGCAAAATACTTGGGGTGATGCAAGGACTTGGTTTTCGATTGCAAGAGGAAACAGTACTCAAAACGCTAACATTGGATGTACTATAGTCCAGTGAAATTGAAAAAGAACAATTAAGTCCATAACAGGTTTGCTCTTCCATTGCAAGACGTTTAGGTATTGAAATTGCGGGTGCTGTTCCTGCGGAACGCAATGTTGAAGGTGTTGTCGAAATGCTATTGGATGCTACTCAACTATATAATGAACCTTTAACTGATGATCGTTTGTTTGGATGGTATGCAGTCCTTTTTCCAACAGGACGAAGTGGTATGTACAAAATAAAGACAACAGCTTGGCGAGAAGATGCCATACAAGTAACTTCTGGCCCAATGGGGAAAAGAAACAATCCACTTTGAGGCTCCAAGCGCAGATAGAGTACTTCAGGAAATGAATACTTTTTTAGATTGGTTTAATACCAATCAAGATATTGACCATGTATTAAAAGCAGCTTTTGCTCATTTGTGGTTTGTTACTATACATCCATTTGAAGATGGCAACGGACGTATAACAAGGGCTATAACCGATATGCAACTGGCTCGTGCCGATCAAAGTAAACAAAGATTTCACTCTATGTCAGCTCAGATTCAAATAGAACGTACTCAGAATTATGATATATTAGAAAGTCCCCAAAAAGGCAATTTGGATATTACAACCTGCTTGAAATGGTTTCTGAAGTGCTTATTGCATTCGATGGCGCAAACCGATGAAACTATTGCCACAATTTTAAAGCGTGTACAATTTTGGGAAACGCATCTTACAACTGATTTTAACCTACGTCAACAAAAAATACTTCATCTTCTTCTTGATGACTTTTTTGGAAAGCTTACTGTTTCAAAATAGGCCAAAATTACTAAAGTTTCTACAGATACATCCCTTAGAGATATACAAGATTTAACAGCTAAAGGTATCCTGATACAAGAAGGAAGTGGTAGGAGTACGTCGTATAAGCTGCTTACGAACTAAAATAGTTTAGCATAATCTTTTAAAAATATTTTTTAATCTACTTCTAAAAAATCAACGAAGAATTTGAAACATTTAAAACAGAATCTCAATCTCTAATAGAAAAAGGGGTTAAAGCTGCAGGACCTAGAGCTCGTAAAGCAACATTAGAGCTTGAGAAAATATTAAAAGAGTTTAGAAAAGTCTTTGTACAAGATTCAAAAAAACAATATTTTCCTAAAAAAAACCTCGTTTAAATCCTTTTAAACGAGGTTTTTAGGGTTATCATGCAAATTAAATTTTTAAAGTCCTAGGTCAAAAACTACCCGCAGCACTTTTTTATATTTTTGTGGTACATAATACTACATAGAAAGCTTATCCTTTCATCAATTGTTTTAAACGTCCTTGGTAAGACTGCCAATAATTTCTTTTCGTGGCATCGTTTAAGAAAGAAGCAACTACCATTTTTTCTACCAGTTCTGACTGTGATAACATTAACACCATGATATCATTAAAGTTTTTTTCACTGATCCCTATCTGCTCAGCAAGGACAAAGAATTGTTGCCTTACCTTTCCTTGAGCTAAATTTTTAGGCAATAGTCCATCATCCAACGCAAATTCTTTATCTTCAATGTGAATACGGCTATTCAACAGGTCATAAGCAGGACTTAGTCTATAATCTCCCATAGCGGTTTGCAGTAAAGAAAAGTTTTTAAAATGAGCATCTCCATTTGAAAACAGGTAATTGAATACCAATATTTTTATCAGCTTTGGTGCTTCCAGCTTATATGCAGGTAAATATTGCTTCATTAATTGAAATAACTCTAAATAACTTCCTAAATACTTATAATGTTCTCCATAGGTTTGTGGTGTCCTTCCTGCCAAAGAGGCAAAATCATCTTGAGCCAGTTTTGTGCCGTCTTCTTTTACATCAAACCGTTTGGTTATGTAAGCAGGAGAACCATTCTTAAAAAATATTAATGCATTTTCGGCTGTTTCTATTCCATAGACCTGACGGGCAATTTGCATAGTTAAATGCTCATTAGCGGGCATTTGGTCTAGTTTTTTACCCGCACCGGGAATGGGTTTCAGAATATAAGTACCAGGTTCTCCTTCATTAATAAGCCTTAACTTGTTTTTTTCAAGCACTACAGAAAATTTTTCCTGCACTCCTGAAATTGACATACGCTTGCGGTTTTCTTCAAAAAGCGCAGCTGCTTCAGGATTCGATCCCGGAGAATCGTAAGGCAATACGTGATTTACTTTTTTACCATGAAACACTCTGTTCAAACAGGTTCTACTATACGTATCAAAACCTTCTGCCAATGTACCTGGACAATATTTTATTTCAGGTAGACTCATAAATCTTCTATTTTAATAACTCTAACAGCACCGATGCTGTCGTTTTTTGCGGTAATCATCAGTAGTCCAAAATAATCGTCTAGATCAATTCTATTGTATTTACACACAACTTGTTTGTTAGGTCCCTCTGGTAACATATTATAAAAAAATGGAAATAAGAATTCTGAATGAAACTCTTGTTCCTTTTTAGGCAAAGTAAGGCTGATTCCTGGCTTAGTACTGTCTGCTATCCAAGAATCATGATAGCGGAATGTAAACGATCCATTATCGTGTTGTGTCAATAAACCCGCTTCTTCGTCTTTAAACAGTATTTTTGCTTTTCTCATTCGTTACGGGATAAATTTTTAACTTGAAGACCAACCTCCATACCTAGGACATCTGCTAACTTTGATAAAGTAAGTAGTGTAGGATTTCCTTTTCCACTTTCAAACTGTTTAAGCGTTCTTAAGCCTACACCAGATAGTTCTGCCAAAGTTTCCTGCGTGACCTGGAGTTCCTCCCTCCGCTCTTTTATAGACTTTATTAACTCTTCGAAGTGCATTATACGGCTCTTTTTTATACAAATATATAAAAAATAATATTAATTATATCAAAAAGAGCATTAAAAAGCACTAATTTGTGTTTTTTAATAATTTTTAGCAATAAATTCATGATATAGTGCATTTAATAACACTATATAATCGACTGTATTTGCAAATTTTTTCTTTTTTGTACCTTATTCCTCCTTATAGTATCAGTCCTAAAAACTATTAACCTCTTCCCTTCACCCCTATCTAACATCTAAAGGTGTTTTTAAACCCTGATTTTTCATGTCCTTTTATATTTCATACCATCTAAATACCTTGCAAACAATAGCACCTTTCATGTCACAGCATATTAACTGAAAAAGCATCTAATTGCAACTCAACTTTTTAATGAATCATCAGTATAACCATAAAGCAAATAGTTATGATAACAATTACAACACAAATTTTTATTTTTATTCCAGCGATGGTTATCCTATTTTGGATCATGCCTGATAAAAAAATCAAAGTAATCTTTGGAGAAATTAGAAAAACACTTCAGATATTACCTATCTCTAAGATAGCTCAAGCCATAATTAGTTGGTCAAAAAAGAAAAGTGATCCTTAAAATACAATATTCCTTGAAGCAGCAGCATATAAATCCATCAACATAAAAGAAGTAATTAATACTGTAAATAAATTGAGAACTTAATTTACAAATGTGAAGTTAGGAAGCTACTTAGAACTAAAGCATTTTGATCTTTTGTTGAACAACTATTTTTTCTAAATAAATAACTTCCGATTATACTGGTTTAAATAATCTTAAATAGGAGTCGATATACCCATATCGCGTATTGCGATTTCCGATATGATTCTATTTCTACTATTATATATTGAGTTTAAATTACCTTTTTTTTTATTTGAATTCAAAAATCTTGATTAAAACAGCCAAATCTAGTAGTTTACTACGTAATTATTACGATACTAAATGAACTTGTTTTTATATCAATTTCCTTAATATAGTAAATAAGTTTGTTTTATTTACTTCACTTTCATCGGTTAATGAGCAATTTATTTGCCTAATTCTACACTTAAATTTTGCCCAAATGTTGAGCAAAAAATCGTCATAAAAGCGAAAAATGATTCAAGTTAAATTCTTTTTCTATTCTTATTTTTAAGAATGCAATACATCACTAAAATTTCCCGTTAGCAAATTCGCTTTTCAAGTTTAGAAGACGCAATACCTCCGGACAATCAAGTTCGGTTTATAGACGGTTTTGTAGAATCTATAGATTTGATAAAGGGTGTTTTTCAGTTCAGATACTCAAAAAAAAAGGTGGTCAGAGGTACAAAAGTAAAATAGTTCAAAAATTTATAAATAGAACTATCATAACAGTGAATACCATTCCGCACCATTGGGATTATTTTCTTAATTGATTTTTTTTGTGGGCACAAGCGAGACGCTTGTCCCAGCCTGCGCTTGCGGTAGAACGACTATATTGCCGTTTATCAGGATGTATTATTTGTGAAATTATGATAAAAGGAGGTTTTTTCACAGCCTTACGGTTTTCAGCTACAATAAGTTGGCGATTTCGAAGCACTAAGCTGTCTGCCACCACTGAACTTGATACGAAGTACCAAGCTTCATTTAACAACTAAACCGCCAATTTTTGTAGGTGGTGTGTGTGTCTTGCATGCACTTCTAACTCCTCAAAAGCAGCAATTTTACCGATAGGGTGCAAGTCCCTTATCGACAAGTTGTTGTTTAATATTGAGCTGATTAGCAAGTGACAAGCTGGTTTGGAGTGATCCATGCAGTGAAGATTATTACGAAAGCAGTACCTTCCTTAATTTTTGTCTGTACCGAGGAACACAAAGCGCATAAGAGGCTAGCTAAATTGGGTAAGCATGCACTGCAATGCAAAGCCTTAAGACAACTGGTTTATTTACTAGATGCGTCAGGGATAGACGGAAAGAGAAAGTGCTTATCGAGGGAGGACTTCACATCCACGAGTTGGTTAAGTAAAGAAGTCAGTAGAAGTCATAGTACTTAGGGTAACGAGTTACCAATGGAAACGGTATAGGACTCACAAACAAGGAAGGACCTAACGCAAGTGGTTACCCAAGATGATTTAATCGGGTTTCGTTTGTTCCTTTTAAATGATTTAGAAGAAATCTTTAACACCAAAGCAATCCCAGTAAAAAAGTGGCTTAAATCCACCGAAGTAAGAGAAATGCTCAGCATTTCTAACGGAGCACTACAAATCTTACGAATCAAAGGAATTCTAATAGAGAGGTTTTTAAAATTTACTTCACCATCATCCTTTTTCGCACACCTCTTTTGACTGCTTCATGACAGAGATTTCTAGCCTTGTGACATTTTTTACGAAAGGCTTTATTCTTATTTTTAGTTTTAGTCTTGAAAACAAAAACTAGTAAAATTATTTTCAAGATTTGTAACTAATTAGTTTCTCATAACATAACCTGCATTTGCTTACAGGATTTATAAAACTTTGTTTATTGAAATGTTTTAGTTAAACAATAGATTAAAAAAGTGGAGCCAGAACCCATTAAAAAAAACGGGGCGGATTCCGAAAAGCCTTATGAGTAGGAAAACAAACAAACGAATTATGGCAACTTATCCTTATTCTCAAAATGCAATGTTAGTGAACAGCATTACATCAACAACTGTAGTTTCTATTATTTCAGGAATGCAAGTATCGGTTACGACTTTTACTTCGCCTGCAGGAAATTTTGGGTCAATCACACTTTCCCCAGTGCAGCCAACCGCTTCAAATGTAGAATTTAAAGCAGGATTACAAACATTGCAAATTGACATTATTAGTTTTAGAGCTCAATTTGGATTTGACAGCGGTCAAGTTACTTGCAGCGGAAACGCAACGGATCAAGATGGCAAAAACGGAACTGCTTTTTCTAGGCAGATTGCTAGTTGGTCTTAAACAAAAATATCAGGATAATTTCCTGGGTTGAATTATAGTTATGAAGTCACAAACAGCATATAAAAATCGAATTTGCATTATAAATATTCTCTTAAAAGGACTATTTATAATGATGCTTGTAGCGCTTCCTAACACTGCATTAGCCCAGGAAAATTCTCCTATTCCACTTCAGGAAATAAATGCGCCTCTAGCAGAAAGCGGCAGCAGTGGAGAACGCTATTTTGGTGATTTGCTAATACATTATGCTATTGACCCAACTGGTAAAGTTGTATTGTGCACCTTATATCTATCCACTGTTTTGGTAGGAGTAGAATCATTAACGGCAACCAATCCAGTTTATCAATTTGACCTAAAATCAGGGGCAAGTACAGCCAATGGAAATCTCAGTATTTATCTCAATTTTTCACCACAAGTTTCGACCCTGAAAGCAGATCTAACTTACACTGTTAAAGAAAACAACACCAGCTTCCCTTATAAAGGTGATTTGATAGGCTGGTATATTTATAATTAGGCAATACCTTTTGGGTTTTTGAGGTATGACATTTTGTACCTCGCTGATTACATACTTTTATTAACCCTTACCGAGCAGAATTTATGGCAACCTTACAATTTACAAATGCTTCGTCAGGTAACACTTCGTTGTATCTGGCAGAAGAAGACAATAACTGGTGTGCCTATCTTCTGGCAAATAGCGTTACAGGACCAGCGAGTGGTGCAATTGGTTTGGATGAACTATACAAATACAAGGGTTATATTTTATTTTCATTAGCGGCACCCAACATTGCTATCGATACATTCGTAAGCAACGTTTATACATTTCTTGGTAACTTAATCGAATATCAGTGGGCATCAGTCGTTTGGTTTGCGAACCCTAACACAACGCTGAACTCAAACAATACATCCCAAATAATTTTATCAGGAGGAAACAATGGTCCCTATTCTGTTTTAAGTGGGTTTAATTATAATTTTGGCAACAACTTTGCCACACTATTTATAAGCAACAACTTCGTTACACTGACTGTGGATAGTATCAACAATGCTATGATTATATCTTCGCAGCAGGGATCGACCAATTATACTTTCAGGCCAAATAATCTGTCCTCTTCCAGTCAGATTATGAAAAATATCGAAATACCACTTACGGGAGTTGGACAAGGGCATATAAGGTTTATTATGGGCTTTAATGCGGCTTCAGACTTTACAGGCTTTAACGTAAGTAACAATTACGGTTTTAATAACAATGTTAATAATGGAGCCTTAACAGCAGTAAACTATTCGCTGATAGAAGCTGGCAATTTAAACGATTTAATATTAATGCAAGTCAGCATTTATCCTTGCGACTTACTTAACAAAGCAGGAACAAACTCTTACTTCGCTTTTTTAGGACAGACCCAAAATACTCATACAGGAAACAGCACAATATCAGCTCTTTCTTCTTATTACCTTACGAATTTTGGCTATCCTTTAGTTTTGGTTCCGTACACAAATTTTATCGACTATGAAATTTCGCTAAACTATCCAACACAAGACAGTTCTCTATTGGTCTTTAGCGAGCAAACGCCAAACGATCCAACTACAATCTGGTACATGACTCCGCAAGGAGCATTTTCGCTTACACTAAGCACAGTATACGAAAAAAATGTAGATACTAGTAAACAAATCCAATTAATGTGCGGATTAGGCTCAACAGAAACCGTGAGCTTTACACCGCAATTTATTGATGACAATGATATCATTTCAGGAACTGGTGATTGGCTCTATTATCAAACCAATCAAAATGCTTTTGCTCCACAGTTTCCTATTCAAGCCACACAAAATGTAGTCGGAAGCAATACTACCCAAGAATGGCTAAACGCTAATTATTTATCCGCTTGGAACGGCATTGTAATGGCCAATAATGACTCTACTCCCGTAGTGTATCATGCACAAGCACAAGGTGCTGCTCTCTTTGCCCCTGATACAGATGCCACTTCCCCTCTGTTTACCCATTTGACAACAGGCTCCGGTGTTTTATCAGCTGCCAAAGAAACTATATTTTTTCCATTGGTGCCTTATGGTCTTGTTGCAGCAACACCCAGTACGCTTGTTGATTTTTCTTTATTCGAAAAACAAATAATAAGCCCCACTCGAAAAGCTATAATCGCAGCAGTAATGAGTGCCGAAAAAATTCCTGCCTCTCCTACTACTTTACTAACAGCAAGAACGGCAAACGGTAATAATATTCCGTCTACCAGTCCACAAGGATTTTATATTGATGTTAATCCGCAAAACGGAGTATGGGAGACATTGCAACTAGCCAGCAATCAGTTTTTGACTGCTGAGGGTTCATTATCCAAAATATTTAATTTACAATTTACCCCAGCAAGTTCAACTTTACAAAGTGCTTTACAGTCCAATCAGTTGTTTTTAGTTATTTCTTATAATGAAAAACTTGGCGATGGCACCTATGTGTTAAGTAATTTTAGTAGTGAAATGGAAATTGCCGAATGGCCTTTTTTATTAAATGTACCTACTGAACAAGTAAATGGTCAATACAAAAACGTAGTGATTTTTAAATTTTGTACAGGTAAATTAATTGATAAAGTACAAAATATTCAAGGCTGGAACTCACCCTATAGTTTTAATGATACCAGTAATAATGGTTTACCCAATTTAAGTATGTGGCTACAGCAATACGTACAAAATGGTATGGATAAATACATCATTCAAAAAGACACTGACTATGCTAATTTTTACAACATAGCAACTAATCCTGATTGGCAAGGTATTATTACTTTGGGTGTTGATATTAGTGTACAGGATTTTCCTAAAGAGTTGCAGGGACTATTAGCAGGTATTGACTTAAATAGTTTTTACGCACACCATTTTGGTATCGATATAAGTATCGTAAACAATGTAAATGGAGTAGTATCGATGCAACCCACCAGTTCTATGTTTGCACTTATTGATTATCAGGACCCTACTTTTGAAGGTATGGGCTCTAACCCTGCTATATACAAAACAAACGCTCCGATAAATGGTTCTGTTGATTATGATTTTATCGTTTTGCAATTAAAGATTGTGTTTATCAATAGTAAAATTTACAATTATAATAGTTATTTGGCACTTACCGTGAATAATCTCTTTGGTGAGAAAGTAAACGCCAGCAATAGAGATAATTTGATCATACTTACGGGCACGTATGAGAACAACAATGGCGTTCCTTCTTATGCCTTTACCAATACAGAAGACAATGTATTAAACTTAGTAAACAGTAGCATTATAACCGATGTTGAAATAATAAAAACGGCCTTTGTTACGGTGGTAGCACAAAACGATGTAACTAGCAATACTGTGAATTCAAAATTTTCATTTTGGGGTTTTATTAACTACACCGACTTGAGTTTTGACCTCCTATCCTTTGGAGCAGAACCTGATAGTAAAATTACGAACTATAGAGGATTGTCATATTCTAATTTATACATAGACCTTACTTTTCAATTAGAAACACCCACCACCAAAACATTTGTATTCGATATCAATCAAATGGCTTTTGATATTGGGCAAAGTACTCCAAGAGCCGATAGCTTGTATGCACACTTTCCTTTGCAGCTATCAGGTATTACCCGCGGAGACTCAATCAATACGCCTACTACGCAAGGATATTTGAATGTGACTATACCCGACTTGCAACAGCAGCAAAATATAAGCGGACAATGGTATGCATTGGTATTTAATCTCAATATGGGCACACTCGGTTCCTTGGCCAGTTCAGCAGGCTTTACCTCAACTTTTATGGCAGCATGGGGTGTTGGTGCAACAGGCGCATGGGCAGGTGTAAAACTACCAGGCGTAAATCCGCAGGCACCTTCGTTTAGCTTGCAAGGCGTCTTAAAATTAAATATTGGCTCTATTTTGATGCAAAGAGCAACAGAAACTAACGGAACGGCCTACCTCATGAAAATAAACAATATAGCCTTGGAGTTGTTCAGTCTTTCATTTCCTCCAGGAGGGAATATATGTTTTATGCTATTTGGTAACCCAGCTACCGATGCAAAACCTGAAAGTTTAGGCTGGTATGGATCATACGTAAAAAGTTAAACCACTAATCTGAATCAAAATGCCTTTAATAGACCAAATAACAGCCTTGATAGCGAATGTTGAAAACGCCTATACAGAAGAATATGCGCAGCAACAGCTATTGATTAGAAATTTTCTGCAAAGACAAGAAAACGACATCATCCGTGTATATGTAGCAGATGCCATTGGAATGGGGCACCAATCTACCACGGTAATGATTATGTATAGACTTATTGAATTAGGCTTTAACCATAATTTCCAAATTATTTATGACGATGCAAACACTGCTGGAAATACTGCGGAAAAACTATCAAAACTCATTCCTGGCTTTATTCCTAATGATGGAGGACCAGTGATAGTACCTATCACTGAAATCATTAATGCCACTATGATATCACTTAGCAATTTCAGGCAAAACATTGCCAATTACCCTCAAAGCAATTTTGGATTTACTGGCGGGTTTGACGTGAAAACTATAAATCTGGCAGACGCACCAATAGCAGGAAATGCAGCCACAAAAGGAGTAAACGTTGCCTTATTTTTGAAACTTCAGCCCTTTCAGTGGAATCAGCCAAATGCTATACAACGTCAAGGTCAGTTGGTAGTAAATCAGACCTCACTTGACAATGTACCTGCTTTGGGAAATACCACATTCAAAGCAAAAAGAGGATACTACATGGAGATTCCTTTACCACCACCTAATGATGATGTTTTTGGTGATGATAATAAGCGTGACGCCTACAATGCAATTATAACTGCCTGTAGAACAATGGAAAACCCCTTAAACTTATTACCTGTTTATGGTATTAATGACGACCCAGAGACAGGTTTGTGTAAGACCAATCCAAATATTATACCCCAAAATACGCTGTTCGATATAATTGCAGCAGTGAGGTACACACAACGTTTCTCCGTATTACCCAATTTAGCACGAGGGGCAATTATGGTGGTTATTGCAACGGTTTCTGAAAACTGCTACAATAGCTCACCTGATAAGGCAAAACCATCCTTAAATACATTACTGCAAGGTATAGGCAGTGAAAACAGAAAAAACACTATTGATCATCTGAACCAATTTGTAACAGATCTTCAAATAGTAGCGGGAGATATTTCAGATGGCCAACATGTAGAAGTTATTGATTTTAGTGACCTCGACATATTAAATGCAAAAATTGCAGCGTTGCAAGGAGACGGAGGTGCCAATAAAATATTGGTAGTAAAAATGCCTGGTTTACCAGTAAGCGCTTTCGATTATATGTACGCTTCTAGTTCATTACCGTGTTTACTGGAAGGAAAAGCTACTGCCAATTTGGTTTTAAACCTAAACAAACCATACTTAAATATGGCTCTTGGCAATAACTATCCCACTTTGCCATTTAACCCAGCAAACGGTCCAGAAGGTACAAGATGTTATAATGCAGTATCTGGTTTTAGTAATAATGCAGGTGCTATTAATAACAGCCTTGGTGAAAACCCACTCGAACTGAATCCGCCTTCTCTCGGTCTACAGGCTACTCCTATGTATAAAATAGCACAACTAACCATAGAATCCAATACTGCACCACCTATTGATAATGGAGCCTATGTTCCTGGAGGTTCTCTTCAACCATATTTTACACAATTACAAAAATTTTTTCAAATCCAACAAAAAGACAAGCTCTTTTTAGCACTCCTGTATTTCCTAAGTGACACAGGTAATGACCAAATTTAATTCTTCAGCAACATCATTATGGACGCACAACAATTACAAGAATTATATACAGGCTTACAACAACAAGTAAACAGTAAACAACAATTATTTTTTGTTAATGCCACGGCTGCCCTTAACCTGCCTGTTACCTCAAGCGCATACAAACAATTTGTACCCGATAATCAATTAGTGATTAACAAAGTACTTATTACCATGCCCGATGCAAACAGTATATTAATTACGGGCAATACCAATTCATTTGAAATACCCAATTGTGCTTGCTCAGTCAATTTTTATTTAGAAAATAGTATTCTCAACTCTACATTTAACATCTTGCTTTCAGGAGAAATGTTATCGCTTCCTGGAGTTGAGTGGTTTTCTATAGGTGCTCCATTTTATAAAATTTCAGTAGCTGAAGCACAATTGCCAGTGGTTGGTTTATTAGGTGGTACAATTGATACCGCAGTAAAACTGCAAATAGCCATGGGGTATCCCATTACCAATAATACTTGGCTATTTGAAGGGACTTTTTCCGACCCATATCCAAGTATTTCTAATTTTTATCAATTAGTAGGAGGTGTTAACCTTACAACTGCATTACCACAACCTTTTAGTACCTTAACCACACTTGGACTTAAAACCATTGATATTAGTTATAATTCAGCCAATAGTAATGTAGATTATATCGCTGTTGATATTAGCACACCTTCTGATTATGTCTGGCAAATTTTACCAGGTGTAGCTGTTACCGAAATTGATATTAATTGCCTTGTTTTAGGTCTGGGAACAGCTAGTGCTATTAATACAGAATTTACTATTACCGGTAATTTTACTATAGGGCCAGCGAGTTCCAATACTATTCAGCTTATTGCCAAAGTACCAGTTTTTACAGCCAGTGTACAACTTATCGACGGCACCATACAATTGGGTGATTTACTTACCATGTTCTGGTGTGGAACTACCATTGACCTGCAATCGGAAATAACAGTTTTAAATATAGAAATAGATCCCAATGCTAAAAACTATATACTCAATTGTAGTATAGTTACCAACTGGATATTCTTTACTATAACAAATCCCAACTTAAGTTTTACCATGACTGGTCTTAGTTTGGATGTGAGTAGTCAGCAAGGTGTAACTACTGGAAAGATAGCAGGCTCATTTCACATAGGCCCAAGTACCCCAGACACAGGAGTTGACCTAAATATATCTGCCGCTTACGATGGAAGTGCCTGGATTTTTAATGCAAGCACAGGAATAGACCAAACCATTTCCTTAGGCGATATTGCTACTACTTTCCTACAAGCCTTTGGCATGGGATATGATACCATTCCGAGTTGGGTAACAGATAATTTACCCAATATAAGTAATATAAGCTTTACCGATACATTGCCTGACGACAAAAGCAAGTCATCTAAATACGAAGTAAAAGGAGATGTTGACTGGCATTTACAATACAGTTCCTTCGACTTAAAATTAAGTGCCAACGTAAATATTAGCTATACCGATGCCAAAACATCGGGTACCATTACAGGTACAGCCGATGCACGCCAAATGCTTGGCTTAACATTTATAATTGGTTATCAATTTGGCACAGCCGATACCGAAGTGTACTTGAAACTCCCTGAATTTACTAGTACCATTACCTATACAAGCAATGCTAAAAACGATATTATAGACATTAAGTTTGATAAGATTTCGTTGGGCGAAATTATAAGTACTTTGGTTGGTGTTTTTAGTCCAGGCTTTACGTTACCTGCCCCTTGGAATTTATTAAACAGTATCGATTTATCTGGATTTGATTTTACCTATACACGTTATAAAGAAGCTGGAAAGAGCAGTATTGTAGCCACCATTCCGATAAAAGTAGATTTAGGTTTCATTAATATAAAATCCCTCAAAATCACCAAAGACGATTCGATCGCGGGCAGTGGTGTTTATATCTATATTGACGGCACTTTCTTGGGGCTTCCTATCGAAAGTGATTCTCCATTACAAAAAGATGGCAAAGGAAGTGATGCCACCAAAATGCCTGGTGTACCTGGTATGGGCAGCGAGTTTTTCGACTTAAAATTATTGGCCATGGGACAACATGTTTCTATGTACGATACCGTAAGTTTAGACTCTGTTGATGCCTCTATTACTGCATTAGAAAATGCTTTTACAACTTCGTCTGATGAAAACTCAACCAGTATACCCGTACCTGCTGCTACAGCAACTACCAAACCAGGTACTTTGGTATTTGACCAAAACAGCAATTGGCTGATCGGGACAGACTTTACTGTAGCTAAGTTTTATCGCATTGCCGCGGTGTTTAACGACCCCAATATGTATGGATTATTGGTGGGGGTAAGTCCTGATGCCGGTGCTTTTAAAAATCTTCAATTTGAAATTCTATATAAAAAAATAAACGACACCATAGGTATGTATCAGATTGATCTGCAACTACCAGATGAATTCAGACATCTTGAATTTGGAGAAGTTTCTATTACACTTCCCATTATAGGTGTAAAAGTTTATACCAATGGTAATTTTTATCTTGACTTTGGTTTCCCTGCCAGTATTACCGACTTTTCACGATCTTTCTCTGTACAGGTATTTCCTTTTGTGGGATTTGGCGGATTTTATTTTGGCTACCTCAGCGGAGCTACATCGACCAGTGTACCTACCACCAGCTGCGGTGTATTTAACCCCGTTATAGAGTTTGGTCTTGGACTCTCACTAGGAGTTGGTAAAACAGTAGATCAAGGTATATTAAAAGCGGGACTTTCATTAACCGCCGTAGGTATTTTTCAGGGTGTATTAGGTTTTTTTAGTGCCAATACTTCACTAAGTACTCATGATGAAACTTATTATAAAATTCAGGGAACTTTTGGTTTAACAGGGCACATTTACGGTGAAATCAATTTTGCTATCATATCGGCCAGACTAGATGTTATGGCGTATGCTTACATCACTATGATAATAGAAAGTTACAAGCCAATTCCTATTACTTTTGAAGCTGGTGTTTCTGTAAAACTTACCGTTAAAATTAATTTAGGATTATTTTCTATCAAAGTATCATTGCACTTTAGCGCCACAATAAGTGCTTCCTTTATCGTTGGAAGTGATACATCGGCTCATGCTCCGTGGAATTATTGTCCAGTAAAAGGATCGAATGCCAAAGCTCCGTTAGAACTTGCAAGTAGAAATAGGCGAATACTCAGTCTGGCTGGAGCTCCTGTATATCTAAAATGGCAACCAATAGTGCCTATCACAAAAGTACCTCTTGATTTGTTGTTTTTTCCACAACTTACAGTTTCGGGAGAGACAGGATCTGCAGGGCCGCAATACGCATCAATGTTGTATATTAACACAGATACAGCCAACAACAGTCTTTCTGCTTTAACCGAAGGCGTACTTTACTGGGCCATTAATGCACTCATCGGAAATACAGCTGAAAATACAGGTCTGGAGTGGCTGAAATTACAAGATATAACAGCCGACCAAATTAATAGCTTACTATGTTATTTTAACACAAGGCCAAATCATGTTGCCCCTTTCAATTATATAAATGCGGCACACGATGACATTCAGACTTTTTTCAGCAATTACTTTCAACTGAATATTCGTGCTGTGGATGCTACTCAAAATGGTAGTATGGATGCGGCTGTTTTCCCTGTAGTACCTGAATTGACTTTGAATACGGATTTAAACGGAAATCTTGGTACAGCAGTAGATTTTTCGACAAAAAATATGACTGGAAACCAAAATTACATCAGCGATATTACAATACTCCTTGCCTCTTCTGCTGTTGATTACCAGTCAGATATTACCGCAACCTATTATGATTCTTCCGATTGCAGTAATGTTATAGATCTTAGTTATGAAGAGCAGCATAATCTGTCATTTCCTACCTTTATGTTTACAGATTTTATCGCTTTGCTAGCTAAACAGGCCTTGCAGGCAGCATCGGATTATCTTAATAAACAAGAGAAATTATCAGGCACAGTAAGTGATGTGATAACCACCGCTGTCGCAGATAGTGTGCAAGGAATTGGTGGAATGGCATCTCGATTTATGCTTCATGGCCTAAGATTACCTCAACCACCCGACGCTGCAAAAGGAATAACAGAACCTTTGTACGTCCTTACGGGCCAACAGATCGCTATTCCGTCGACACTACAAAAAGGGGATAAATATTCGGTATTGCTACAAAATCCAAATGTATCATGGATTACTATGGTATCAGGCACCAACAACACCCTTAGTATCACTATAGATGACAATGAGATTCAGCACATACACGATGTAGCGGCGATTACGCTGTCTCCGACATTATCGTATGGACCAAGTGCTCTTATCAATTATAATGATACACCACAAACATTTTCATTAGGAGCTCCGGCTTTGTGGCAGTATCCCGGCGATTATTATTCAGGCGTAATCAATAAACCTGTGCTGTGGAAATTACCATCAAACTTGACAACTATTTTTGCCGATGAAGAAGATTGGCTTTTTGATGTTAAAACTTTGACCACTACCAGCACAGGAACTACCCAGGCAAAAGTAAATAATTACAGTTGGGGCACTATAGTTAATTTTTCTTTGCAGAAGATAACCGCCATTGATGGACAGGTAACGCCATTATCTAATAATATGTATAATCTGGTGGGTGCCGATGATGCAGGAACAATTTATTTGCAAGAACTCCTGACTTACCTCACGACAAATAATGATAGTGATGGGACTAAAACCATTCAGCAGCTTCAGGTATTGTATCAGCCCGATCCAACACAAAATTCAGAAGGAGGTTATATTTCAGATGCCAATGGTGCTTTCAAAACAGCAATTATACAGGCCAATCTTTCAACAGAAACCAATCCTGTAGAAGGAATGATGGGCAGAATGGCTTTTGTTGAAACTCCGATAAGAGATTATAATACTCTGAATAGCGCTGGAGATTTTATAAAATTATTGTGGGAATGCAGTATTGTTCGCAGTGGCGGTTTTTATTTCTATTACAACAATAGCGAAAACAAAGGACTCCCTGAAACCCTTTTTGCTGGTAACGGAATCGCGAATCTGGCATTAGTAATCACTTATGACACCTTGATATTGAGCCCCTTTGTAAACAGTGTTGTCATAGGAGATCTTATCGATACATCAAATACATCTGTTTATGTTCAGTCGCCAGATACTGAGCCAATAGCCCAGCAATATACCACACGAGTTGCTACTTTGTTACCAGGAACTGTTGGTTATGAAGTTTCTCGTAACAATCCGGGAGAATATGTGCCAACGCAACCTGTACCATCCTTAGGAGAAGATAAAATATATCTAGAGACACAATTTAATCTAATAGGAATAACGGTACCTGCATTACCTGCATATATAAATCCAACACCTGCAGGACCAGTAGATTCGATGGACGATGAAGCAATTGCCAATACCAAAAATGGAAACCCTTCTGCCAATGATGATGCGGAAGATTGGAACTATAGTGCCGTTGTACCTTATTATAAATATGTACAATCGGCAGAAACAGATCCCCAATATCCTAATCCATATGCGGGTATAGGAACTACAGTTGAAATGATATTGAACTGGCAGGATATGTTTGGAAATGTTCCTCCAACTGGTACAGCTCCTTTAAATGCATCTATGCAATTATTGTATTCAGATGCCATTATTGCGCTTAGTCAGTGGCCATCAGTATCTGTGTCGTATTTGTTTAGTTTAGTGAATAAAAAACCGAACATCAACCTTAATTTTAATTTTAATACGGTTCGATATATAGGAGATGGAGCGCAGAATAACGCTCAGATAGATATGACCACTTATATGAATATCTTCTATCAGCTTAGTAATGGAGATATGGTAATTCATTATACCACTACTGTAGAAGATCAGGTCAACGCACAAGGTGACACAATTGCGACAGAACATACTATTGCAAATGATGATTTATTGAATAATTTTATCAATCCAATTATTGCATATTTACGAGCTATCATCTATGTTGATCAACCAGTTGCATTAAAAACTTATACCATAAGCGCCGAAATAATAACGACCAATATCACCACATTGCCTGAAATTTCGTTGGTTGCTACAAGTATTACCATGCTACGAATTGCCAATTTAGATCCTAATTTTAACAATGTTGCAGGAATAGCCATCGCCAGTACAAGCATACAACCATTGTCTGAAAACGATACAAACAGTATGTTGGCTCTTTCTTATTTTGCTCAACAGTTTGAGGCTGCCTTTATCAATCAGCCTGCTACTGGCATTGTACTTAAAGCAGCTACTGGAGCCAATTTGACTAAAGGAAATAGCGACACCACCGCAAATGCACCTCTTTGGATGGTACGTTTTGATAGTACAGGAGCTAATGGTCTGAAATTTAGATTTAACAATAAACAAGTGTATTATTTTGCTCCAATTCCGTTGGCCAATAGTTTACAATCTTTCTCTGCCCGAATAAATAGCTACGAGCAAGGCAAAGCTTTTCCTTCGGATCAAAATATTAGCAAAAATTATACTAGCATTGATATGGACAGCTGGGGCTTGCAGTTTTTACAAGCCGTTGATAAATTTCTGAGTCCTACTTATTCGGTTCCTGCATTTTTATTAACCGCAAATGATGTGTTTGCTGGTGATCCCGATTATTTGCAACTGATCTTAGATGCCAAACAAAAATTGGCAGACGCGATAGAAGGTACAATAGATTTTATTATTGAGCCTGATGGTGGAAAAGAACCATCAAACATAGGGAATGCTCAGGAAAAGTGGAAACAGCAAATACTGATTCAACTTGCCAATACCTATCGCTACGTAGCATCTGTACAGACAACGGCAAGCATAAGCTCGGCTTATAAAGGCAACGAATATGCCAATTCAAATAATGTACCAGCACAATATCCTTATGTTCCTTCTTTGTACGGAAAAATGTTGGGGCTTGATCCCTCGACTTCCGGATCTGATATTGTACCCAAATCTAGTGAGTATTCCTTATCTACAGCAAAAGTGCCAACAGCCAATGGCAACTCTTGGCTGACTTATATGTTTGAAGCCAAGGATGTTGCCGAAAGCCGTAGTTTTTCTTTTGGAGATATGGAGTATTACGTGAGCCATCTTGAATTTGATATTACTAAAATACCCGATTTAGCAGATTATCTGGCTTCTTCATGGCTGACATTTATTATTCCGCTTGATGGAGAAATAAATCAGAAAGAGAGTCCTCTTGCTGACATGAGCGACGTTGGCCAAACAACCATACCAGTACCATTGCGCGCTTATCCTACGCCACCATCCATATCGGTGCAGAACTTTGATTATCCTGTGAATGAGACCAACCCATTGGCTGCAATAACCATAGAAGAGGCACGTTTATGGGAATATAATTACACTTACCAAAACCCTTCTGCGGCCCAGGATACTATTGTAACAGAAATTCAGTTTAATGTTACCGATGAAAACCAAAGTTTTTACAGCAATTCTAATACTTCAAATTTGCCTTTATATCAAGCATTGGCTCAGTTTATTGATAGTTATCCATTAATTAATGCCGACTTTGATAATTGCCTTGCACTACTTACACCTGCCATTTTGAAAGCAGACTCGACTTTGGCTATAAATGCACGTTATGCCATGCTGGCTTTTATAGAAATTATAAATCAGGTGGCAGAACAATGGTCCGTTACCAATCAGGTCAATCCAAGAAAACCGCTGACACAGGCAAGAGCGCTTAATGTAGCGCCTGCACCACCATTTACACTGTCATATACCATAACGGAAAGTGCACAGGAATTAACAGAATATCTAATTGTAAGCGTTGATTTTAATAACGAACAGTCTTCAGATATTACTATTAGTCTGACTATTAATGACTATACAAGCGAACTGGTTGAAGGCGAGAAAAATGAATACGTTTATTACTGGGTGGATAATCTTGGAAATCGTGAATATCTATTATACGAAGACAGAAATAGCAATCCGTCAAGAACAATAAATTTGGGAGGCCTTGACATTCTAAGTGCGCAAAATGCCTGGAGCAGTGTGGCCGTGATTAGAAACGAAGAACTACTGGAGAATCAGGATGGAACATGGCAAACCACCAACCCACTGTTTATTTATCAGACACCACAAGTCATGTTTTACAATAAACTAATTCCGTTATTAGTTGCCAATAGTGCGATTAATGTTAATACGATAGAAACCGCAACATATCCAGTACAGCCAACACGAACTCTAAATGTGCAAATGCTGGTATTGTTTGACGCCTTAACAGAAAATATTAACAGTGCCATTACAGAATTTACAATAAAAATGCAGTGCGATTATACGTATATTATTCCAGGAACAGCATTCCCTGTTGACGTACCTGTTTTAATGATTACACCAACGCAAATAACAGTAGCAGATCACGGAAAAAGCATGGCAGACTTAATAACCGCAGCGATAAACAATTGGATGCAAAGCAATAATCCGCAAACTAATGCTGGTGTATTTACTTTTACGTTAACGGCTTACTCGGTAACAGACAGTTATGTGCCAATATTGAAAATTCCGTTTACATTGCCATTAACGGCTATCGCATCATAAAAATCTGTTTCTTTTTTGCTTTCATAAATACGAGTTTAAAATTAGACTATGAAATAAAAAAAAGAGGGTAAGCTAGTCATGGTCGGAAGAAATTCTTCCGACTTTTTTTTTTGCTTTATATTTTCAAAAGTAATTGATTTTATTTACTATTTGTAGCGAGATTTTTTTCTTGTTTAATTTATTGATTTTATATGTTTTCACTACTGTAAATCAATATTGTATGACAAATTTTAAACAACCACAAAGTATCCGTCAATGAGCTGTTAGGTTTTATTCTTGAGGCGCTTCTATCACATCTATCCACCAGTACTAAGGCGGATCAATATTCAAAAATACTTGATGGTAAAAAAGTATTTTATCTGTTTGTCAAAATATACTCATATAATGACTTCTATATAGTATTATTGCGGCATCTAAATCTGTGGCTTCTTAAAACTCATCCAGTTCCGCTCAACTTACCTTTCATAGTTCGTGCTGCATACGCAACGAGCATCTATGTAAAAGCAGTAAATTGAGCCTCAAAATAATTACTAACTGCAGTACAGTTTTGGCTGTCTGCT
>NZ_JBZXDY010000015.1:0-618 GCF_058725285.1 Flavobacterium sp. DW-iso2
TAGAGTTTTTCCTTTTCAGACTAACAAATATTTACGCTTAATTTTTGCTACTCCACAGGTTTTGGTATTGATCCTAACAAATATTTACGCTTAATTTTTGCTACTCCACAGGTTTTGGTATTGATCCGTGACAAACTTGACCCGTCTTAACTTAAAAAAAGACATAAAAAAAGCTCCTACAAAAAGGAGCTTTTTTTTATAATATATAAAAATGTAATAATTACAATTTAGAAACGTGTTTCGTTAATTTAGATTTTAAATTAGACGCTTTGTTATCATGAATGATATTCTTTTTAGCCAATTTATCAATCATAGAAATTACATTTGAAAGTTTAGATGCAGCATCTACCTTATCAGTTGCTATTCTTAATGCTTTGATTGCATTACGAGTAGTTTTATGTTGGTATCTGTTTAATACTCTTCTCTTTTCGTTACTTCTGATTCTCTTTAGAGCTGACTTATGATTTGCCATTTTATTATTTTTTTTCTTTTACTATTCTTTTTTTGTAGTCCGTAAGGGAATCGAACCCCTGTTACCAAGACGAAATCTTGGCGTCCTAACCCCTAGACGAACGGACCATTATCCTCCTAAGTTTTTTTTTCAATCTAAAATTGAAA
>NZ_JBZXDY010000015.1:714-86792 GCF_058725285.1 Flavobacterium sp. DW-iso2
GAAATTGTAGTCCGTGGGGGAATCGAACCCCCCTTTCCTGGATGAAAACCAGAGATCCTAACCGATAGATGAACGGACCATTTCCTTTTAAAGTTCAGGAATACTTTTTAGCAAGACAAAAATTGTAGTCCGTGGGGGAATCGAACCCCCCTTTCCTGGATGAAAACCAGAGATCCTAACCGATAGATGAACGGACCGTGCTTCTGTATTGCGGATGCAAAAATACAACTATTTTTTAGATGTACAATAGCAGAGGCAAAAAAAATATTTTTTTTTAATACGCCTTAGCAAACAGAACCCTTCTAACAGAAGGATTACCAGTGAGAATACAGCTTCCCGAGGCTAACACGCCATCTAAAGGAATACATCTGATAGTAGCTTTAGTCAGATCCTTGATTTTCTCTTCAGTCGCTGCTGTCCCATCCCAATGCGCTGATACAAAACCACCTTTGTCATCTAAAACCGATTTAAACTCTTCAAAACTGTTCACTTCAGTGATATGAGTGTCTCTATAATTTAATGCTTTATTAAACAAATCTGCTTGAATTTCTTCCAACAAATCGCTGATATAAGTTGCAATTCCATCTTTAGATTGTACTTCCTTTGTTAAAGTATCTCTTCTAGCTACTTCAAAAGTTCCGTTTTCTAAGTCTTTTGGTCCAACTGCAATTCGAATAGGCACCCCTTTCAATTCCCATTCTGCAAATTTAAATCCAGGTTTTTGAGTTGTTCTATCATCGTATTTCACCGAAACATGCAGTTTTTTCAACTCTGCCATTAAAAAATTGACCTCAGTAGTGATTTCTGCTAACTGCTCGTCCGTTTTATGTATTGGTACAATTACAACCTGAATAGGTGCTAAATTAGGTGGCAAAACCAATCCTTTATCATCAGAATGTGTCATTACTAAAGCTCCCATCAATCGTGTTGAAACTCCCCATGAAGTTCCCCATACATATTCTTGTTTCCCTTCGGCATTTGCAAACTTAACATCAAAGGCTTTTGCAAAATTTTGCCCCAAGAAATGCGAAGTACCTGCTTGTAATGCTTTTCCGTCTTGCATTAATGCTTCAATACAATAGGTCTCTTCTGCTCCAGCAAAACGCTCTGTCTCCGTTTTGATTCCTTTTATAACTGGAATAGCCATGAAATTTTCGGCAAACTCAGCATATACGTTCATCATTTTCTCTGATTCTTCAACAGCCTCACTTCTTGTAGCATGTGCCGTATGCCCTTCTTGCCACAAAAACTCAGCAGTTCTCAAGAACAATCGAGTTCTCATTTCCCACCGAACTACATTAGCCCATTGATTGATTAACAAAGGTAAATCTCTATACGATTGCACCCATCCTTTGTAAGTAGACCAAATAATCGCTTCACTTGTAGGTCGAACAATTAGCTCTTCTTCTAGTTTAGCGTTAGGATCTACCATTAACTTACCTGGTTTGTCAGGATCGTTCTTTAACCTGTAATGCGTGACGATCGCACACTCTTTTGCAAATCCTTCTGCATTCTTCTCTTCTGCCTCAAACATGCTTTTAGGAACAAATAAAGGGAAATAGGCATTTTCATGACCTGTTTCTTTAAACATTCGATCCAACTCTGCTTGCATTTTTTCCCAAATGGCATACCCGTATGGCTTAATCACCATGCAGCCTCTAACTCCCGAATTCTCAGCTAAATCAGCTTTTACAACCAGTTCGTTATACCATTTTGAATAATCTTCTGATCTTGTAGTAAGGTTCTTACTCATATTGAATAGTTTGGCACAAATTTTGCATTAATTTATTTATCTAAATAGTTTAGCAAAACTAACTATTTTTGTACTTCACAACAATAAAAAACCTTACAGATATGAAAACTATTATTTTTTCATCCAAAAAAGCCTTCCTTTTCGCTCTTATTGGAATTTTGAGTCTTTTGACAGTCTCTTGTGGCTCTTATCAAAACAGCTCTTACTACGAAAGAGATGGGATTTACGATAACACTTCAAATCGAGCAGTGAATATGGAACCCCAAAGAACCCAGAGCAATCAATACAAAGATTTTTTTGGATCTTTGCAAAACAACGATCAAAATACTGAGATTTTTACAGATATAGACAATTACAGCGATTATAACCCTGGAAACTACTCTACGCAAGATAATACCAATTATGCTGGTTGGGGCAGTAACTCTCAAAGTGTAAGTATCAATGTTTATGATAACAATTGGGGCATGAACAATTGGTATGGAAACAATTGGGGATGGAATGGTGGTTTCGGCTGGGGTATGAACAATTGGTACGGAAACAACTGGGGATGGAATGGTGGTTTCGGCTGGGGCATGAACAATTGGTACGGAAACAACTGGGGTTGGAATGGCGGATATGGATTTAATAACTATGGCTGGAACAATTGGTACGGAAACAACTGGGGGTATAATAATTACTACACCAATCGTAATTACTCTAACAATACAAGCAGAAGAGGTTCTTCCTATTCAAATTCTACAAACACAAGCAGAAATTACAACCCAACTTCAAGAACTTTTTCTCAGGACAGAAGCAGAACCAATAGAAGTTCTAACAACATTGATTTTAGAAGAAGTACAAATACAAACAGAACAAACGGTAATTTTAATAGAAGTAATACAAACCAGAACAACTCTTATAATACTCCTAGCAGAAGTAGAACCAATACAAATAGTTCTAGAAGAGAAAATACGGCTCCAACTAGAACATACACTCCTGCATCTAATAGTTCCAGAAACCAAAGCTACTCTCCGAGCAGATCTAGCTCTTCAGGTTCCAGTAGCGGCAGATCATCTGGAGGAAGTTCAAGACGAGGTGGGCGTTAAAACACGATGATCTTTAGACTTTTATATTAAAAACTTTATTTGTAAAAAAAAATGAAAAAATATTTATTTATATTAATCGTAGGTTTGACATTTAGTACTGTAAAATCACAAGAGGTTACTGACGCATTGCGTTACTCTCAAGATAACCTAAACGGAACAGCTCGCTTTAGAGCAATGGGAGGTGCATTTGGCGCTCTTGGAGGTGACCTGTCTTCTTTAAATGTTAATCCTGCGGGATCGGCAGTTTTCATCAATAACGAAGTCACCGTCACTTTAAGCAATAACGACATAAAAAACAATTCCAATTATTTCGGAACAACAACTACTGATAATAGTAATTCCTTTGACTTAAATCAGGCTGGAGGCATTTTTGTTTTCAACAATCAAAACCCAAGTAGCGACTGGAGAAAGTTCTCAGTGTCCGTAAATTATGAAAACACCAATAATTTTAATAATTCTATTTTCTCAGCAGGTACCAACCCAAACAATTCTGTTGACGGTTATTTTTTAAACTACGCCAATGGTGTTCCGTTAAGCACTCTTGAAAATTCAAGCTATGGCAGTTTAAATAATGGCGCACAACAAGCGTTTCTAGCATACAATGCTTATATTATTAATCCATTAAGTAATGATCCAAACAACACCGCCTACAGTTCAAATGTACCAGGAGGCGGAAACTATTACCAAGAGAACTCAATTACCACTGAGGGCTACAACGGAAAACTCTCTTTTAATGCCGCTACCTCCTATAAAGATAAACTATATATAGGTATAAACTTGAATTCGCATTTTACTGATTTTAGAAAATACAGTAGTTTTTACGAAGACAATAACGCTCCTTTAACTCCTGATTATACTGTCTCTAAATTGCGATTTGATAATGATTTATATACTTACGGAACAGGATTTTCTTTTCAACTGGGAGCAATTGCAAAAGTTACTAATGAAATTCGCTTAGGTTTAGCATATGAATCTTCAACATGGTATCACTTGAGCGATGAATTATCTCAGAAACTGGTTTCTGTAAGCAGCAGTTCAACAGCAGATGACATCAATGATGTTTCAGATCCAAGAATCACTAATGTTTATGCCCCATACAAGTTACAAACACCAAGCAAACTTACAGGAAGTTTTGCCTATGTTTTTGGAACAACAGGTTTAATAAGTATTGATTATGCTATAAAAGATTACAGTAAAACGAAATTCAAACCTGAAAGCGATTTGTATTACAATGGTTTGAACAACTATATGATTAACACACTGGACAATACGGGAGAGTTAAGAATAGGTGCTGAATATAAAATTGAAAAATTGAGTTTAAGAGCCGGATACCGTTTTGAGCAAAGTCCCTATAAGAATAAAACAACCGTAGGTGATTTAACTGGATACTCTGGAGGTTTAGGTTATAATTTTGGCTCGACCAAAGTTGATTTATCTTACGCTTACGCAAAAAGAGATTCACAACAAGGGTTCTTTGCACAAGGTTTTACTGATGGACCCACTATCAATACCATCACAAATAATGTAGCATTAACATTACTATTTGAACTGTAATTGATCGCTCAAAAAAAGAATATTAAACCGTCTTGTTCCTTTTTTAGCAAGACGGTTTTTTTTTAGCCCTAATAGAATGATATCCAACGCATTTTTTTTGCGTGGATATAGCGTATAGCAGGAATAGCTCCATAAATATATACTAAAAGAAAGTCAAACAAAGTTCTGTTTGAATAAAAAACCGTAATTTTGCACTCCAATTTACAAATCTATGAGAACCAAGTCATTAAAAAAGAATAAAATAAACGTGATCACTCTAGGGTGCTCTAAAAACATATACGACAGCGAAGTGCTGATGGGTCAACTACGCGCAAACGGAAAGGATGTTGCACATGAAGCTCCAGTTGCCGAAGAAGGAAACATTATTGTTATTAATACCTGCGGATTTATTGACAATGCAAAGGCTGAATCAGTAAACATGATTTTAGAATATGCAGATAAAAAAGAAAGAGGATTAGTAGATAAAGTATTTGTTACCGGATGTTTATCAGAACGCTACAGACCTGATTTAGAAAAAGAAATACCTAATGTAGATCAATATTTTGGCACGACTGAATTGCCTGCATTATTGAAAGCTTTGGGTGCTGATTATAAACATGAGCTATTGGGAGAACGGTTAACCACTACTCCAAAAAATTATGCCTATTTAAAGATTGCCGAAGGTTGCGACAGACCATGTAGTTTTTGTGCTATTCCAATTATGCGAGGAAAACACGTATCGCAAACTATTGAGAAACTAGTCAAAGAAGCCGAAGGATTAGCAAGAGATGGCGTAAAAGAGTTGATCTTAATTGCACAGGACTTAACTTATTATGGTCTTGATATTTATAAAAAACGTAATCTTGGCGAATTGCTGGAAGCCTTAGTAAAAGTAGAAGGAATCGAATGGATTCGTTTGCACTATGCCTTCCCGACCGGTTTCCCTATGGATGTTTTGGAAATCATGAAGCGCGAGCCTAAGATTTGTAATTATATTGACATACCTCTGCAACATATTTCAGATTCTATATTGAAATCAATGCGTCGTGGAACAACGCAAGAGAAAACAACTAAATTATTAAAGGATTTCCGTGCTGCAGTTCCAGAAATGGCAATTCGTACGACTCTAATCGTAGGATACCCAGGAGAAACACAAGAAGATTTTAACATCTTAAAAGACTGGGTTCAGGAAATGAAATTTGACAGAATGGGTTGTTTTGCTTATTCTCATGAAGAAAACACGCACGCATATTTGTTAGAAGACGATGTTCCAGCTGATGTAAAACAAGACCGTGCAAATGAAATAATGGAATTACAATCTCAAATTTCATGGGATTTAAACCAATTAAAACTAGGTAAAACATTCAAATGTATTATCGACAGAAAGGAAGGTAGTCATTTTGTAGGAAGAACGGAATTTGACAGTCCCGATGTAGATAACGAAGTACTAATTGACGCCTCAAAACATTATTTAAAAACAGGAGACTTCGCAATGATAAAAATCATTGAAGCCACTGAATTTGATTTATACGGAGAACCTGCTTAAATTTTAATTATTCCGTAACAGCCGCTATTTAACAATCTTTTTTTTAAAATAACTATGAAAACAATTCAAATATTATTCGTTTTGACATTTATGTTATTATCCATCGATACTGTTTCGGCACAATATGGAAACAACAGCTATGGTGGTGGTGGTTATGGAAACAACGGATATGGCGGCAATGGAAGAATGAACCAAATGAATCAAGGCCAAAGTCAGGAAAAACCCAAAGAAATTCCTGTCGAGGTAACTGTCGGCAAGATAATGGTCAAATTAACTCCAGAACTTACGCTGGATGCATTGCAAGAAATTGCCATATCAAATGTTTTAAAAGAAAGCATCAGATCACAAGGTATTTTATTAAATGCCGAAACTGGACAAGAACAAAAAACAAAAGAAATTCAAGCCCTTTCAGAAACTACAGACCGCAAAATTAATGAGTTTTTAAATGAGGATCAAAAAATAAAATACAAAGCATTGAACGAAGAAAGTAGTACTAAAAAAAAATCAAGAAGAAATAGATAATTATTTTTTCAACCGAAAAAGCCCCTTTACCCTTTTATAGTATGCAAAAATATTTTTACTCCCTAATCATTGCTGTTGTTATTGCTTCATGTTCTACGAATCCCTACAAGGCAAGCGAAAAAGAATATGACACTAAACTAAAGACTTTTAAAGAAGCAATTTCAAATAAAGAGCCTGAGCCGTTACCCATCGTTTCAAAAACAATAATAAGTATAGATAATGTATACACAAAACAACTGTATACCTTTAAGGACACTATTTCCAAAATGGGATCTACCGCTTTAGACAACGGCATCCATACTGAATGGATAGGCACCGTAAATTTCAATTTACGAAAACCCAATTACATTATCATTCACCACACAGCACAAGACTCTATTCAACAAACGATAAAAACGTTTACTGTGACCAGAACTCAAGTAAGTGCACACTATATTATTGCAGATGATGGTAGCGTAGTACAAATGTTGAATGATTATTTGCGTGCATGGCACGCCGGAAGAGGTTCATGGGGTAAAGACACAGATATCAACTCCTCATCGATAGGAATTGAACTTGATAATAATGGAACCGAAGCTTTTTCTGAAGCTCAAATTACCAGCTTAATGTCTCTTTTAAGCAAATTAAAGAAAGAGTATAACATTCCAACTCAAAATATCATAGGTCATTCAGACATCGCTCCTACCCGTAAAAATGATCCAAGTGCACTATTCCCATGGAATATATTAGCTGAAAACGGATTTGGTGTTTGGAAGAGTGACACCTTGGAAACAGCTCCACTTAATTTCAATCCAGAACTAGCACTTCGAATCATAGGATACGACACTAAAAATCTTCCCGCCGCTATTAAAGCATTTAAGTTACATTTTGTCCAAACAGAAGTTGATTCAATTTTAAACGAAAATACTATAAATACCATTTACTCGATTTACAACAAACAGTAAATAGTAATTAAAATACATCCTAAAACAGTTCTATGACAGCTCAAAGAACTGTTTCTTTTATATCTGAGTTTATATCGTCCCTTATCAAAATTAAGTTATTATAATAAAAAAACTGCCAACATACTAATTAGAGTACCTTGGCAGTCAAAAAAAAAATTATAAATTTAGAATCCGTAGACCATTGCTAAAGCAAATTGAGATGCAGATTTTGTAGGATCTCCACTAGATTTTTCAAAAATCTCTTCAGAACCGCTATCTAATCTAAACTCAGGAATAAAAGTCAAGCCACCCGCTTTTAAATTAGCTGAAAATGTTAACGCAGTTACTGAATCATCCCCAGAACCTTCTTTGAATTTAAAATACTCACCCCGTAAACCTAAACTAAATTTATCGCTTACATCTACTGCAGGATATAAAGCTACACCTGTATAACCGACTTTACCATCATTTGAGAAATCAGCAGCATTTAAACCTAATTTGAACTTATCAGCCAATTTGAAAGAAGCCGTTAAGTCAATTATAGTGCCACTAACAGAACCATCCATAAAGTTAAGATAAGCACTTATTCCTTCAGTTGGGGCAAAAGATAATTGAGCTCCGAATGCGTTTAAACCTTTAATTGGGTCTGCTTTATAAGAATTCCAAGAATCGTTAAAAGCTCCCACCATTAAACCTACTTTATCAGAAATTGCGTAATTTGCTTTAACTCCTGCATTTTGAAATGGTCCATTAGTAAACAAATACGAGGTTGAATAATGAAAATTTGCCAATGGTGATATTACTTCATATCCAATAAAAGTACCCATATAACCCGCTGTGAAACTTAATTTCTCAGTTGCAGCATAAGTTGCATATAAGTTTTGAATGTGAAAAGTATTTCCATCAGTTCCATCACCATTAGGTATAGACTGAAATTGACCTCTTGGACCAAAAGAAACTTCACCCACAAAAGATGCTTTACCCGTAGTTTTTTTCAAAGCGATATCAAGCATCCCTAAAGAAACTGAATTTTGATCAGTTGCAAAACTCGTTCCTATATTTTCCTTCTTAGCAAAATCATATTTATAATAAACGTCTGCAGAACCTGAAATTTCTAGTGGAGTATCCTGTGCAAATGCTATGTTCCCCGTCAGCGCTAAAGCTAAAATTACAATTACTTTTTTCATCATCATTTTGTTTTGGTTATTTATTATTTTGGTTATTCATTATACTTAAATTGCCATTTATCGGCTCTCTTCTGGGACGAATTTATTAACTTTTATTATACTTGAATAAATTAATTATGACTTTTTGATTTGATTTTGAAAGAATTATAGATAACAAAAAATCACTTCGAAAAAACAAGAAATATCTAATTTTGCCGATATAAAACTACTAAATTCACAATCTCATTTTTACAAAAAACATCACTATTTTATATTTATTAATACGACACCCCCTATTTTACCTGTATTAAAATAATTAAAAACAACATTTAACCGTACATAACCCCTATTAAATTACACCTTAATAAATAATATTATAATATCAGTGACGTTAAAAATATTCGAATTTAGATACAGAAAAATAAAATCACACAGCTATTAAATTTCATCTTCAGCTCTAAATTGAAAGAAAAAATAAAATATACTATAGTGTTAAACTGTCACATTGATCATTAAAACACGACACATAAAACACCCGTGGAAACCATCCTATTGAATTACATTTCAAAGACTTTCGATACTTCTAAAACCACAAATAAATTATATAAGTTTCTGATACTAGATCAGTATAGAAAATTCAAATTGCGAGTTGTAAATTCAGTTCTATATTGCGAGATTCATCGAAATTATTCCAAACCAAGCGCTTAATTATGGTTTTTGATACTCCGAAAACCATTTTACATGGGAAAACTGTTAATGCTGTGAAGAAAACATCAAACCCATTTTTTAATTTGCAAAAAAAATAGTACGCACGAAAAAAGCGATTGAGAATAGAATTTACCCTATTCAACAATCGCTTATCATATAAATTCATGTCGTAGCTTTACTTTATTTAAAAATACCCTCAAACATACAGTAGCTTAATTACGATTTCTCTGACTCTATAAATTAAAAATATTATAAACAATAATCCGATTTCCGTAATTAATATATAGTTGCTTTCTATTATCCTGATTTTTCCTTGTTATTATAGAAAGAGTACAATCATCTCCATTATTATCCTTACAGGTAAAGGAATAAACAACATCTGTATCATTTTCCTCAATTGGCTGATACGATATAATTTCAAATAATTGAATAATTTCCGAGTAAATTACGATTCTATTTTTATTGGTATCTAATGAAACGACAACATTTACCAATTGTAAGTCAGACCATTTTACCCATTTCCCTTTTTCGTTTTTTTCCAAAACACTAACGCCTGAAGTTTTGAATTTGTAATTCTGACAATAGACCTGTGGTAACCCTATTCCTAAGAATAATAAAACTATATACAATTTAATTTTCGTCATTATTTCACTAATTAAAAATCAAGAGCTACTATTTCTTTTCTTGCCGCATTATAATCTTCCATCATTTCTAAAATGATTCCTTCTGCTGACTTTATTTCATATATCAAGCCCGCAATTTGACCAATTTCCAGCTCACCTTCAACTAGATCCCCTTCAAACATCCCTCGTTTTGCCCTTGCTCTACCTAACAATGTCACTAATTCATCCTTTGTTGGACATTTCTCATATAAATTTTGCAAATCCTGAAAGAATTTGTTTTTTATTAATCGGACTGGCGCCAATTCCTTTAACGTAAGCTGGGTACCCCCTTCTTTCGTTTCTATTATCGTTTTCTTAAAATTGTCATGTGCCGATGATTCTATCGATGCCGCAAACCTACTACCCACCTGAACACCATCTGCTCCCAATACCATTGCTGCAAGCATACCGCGCCCGTTTGCAATACCTCCTGCTGCAATAACAGGAATTTTTATTTGCTCTTTTACCATCGGAATTAGCGTAAAAGTAGTAGTTTCATCCCTTCCATTATGACCTCCCGCCTCAAAACCTTCGGCAACTATAGCGTCAACACCAGCGTTTTGTGCTTTTAAGGCAAATAAAGTACTACTAACTACATGCACTACCGTGATACCATTTTCTTTTAAATACGGAGTCCATGTTTTTGGATTTCCTGCCGAGGTAAAAACAATTTTAACTCCTTCTTCGACAATAATTTTCATGATTTCTTCAATGTTGGGATACAACATCGGAACATTCACTCCAAAAGGCTTGGATGTTTCTTTTTTACATTTCTGAATGTGTTCACGTAATACTTCCGGATACATAGACCCCGCTCCTATCAATCCTAATCCTCCCGCATTACTTACCGCACTGGCGAGTTTATGTCCACTTACCCATATCATTCCTGCTTGAATAATCGGATATTTTATATTAAAAAGTTTTGTAATTGTATTCATTTACTAGCTTGTATATTATTGTTTTATTATTTTTTCGATTTTCGAAAAAGTCTCTGATTCAATTTTATAAATATAAATTCCGTTGCTTAATGACTTCAATGAAAAAGTATCCACTTTATTATTCACTTGATGTTCTAAAACTTTCTGTCCTAAAACAGTATAAAAAACAACCATTCCTTTATTAAAACTTTCTGGAAATTCAACCGAAATAAAATCAGACGTTGGATTTGGATAAGCAACAAAATAATTCTTAGCAGGATTTTTTTCAGAAAGAGTTAAAGCCAAACTAAAATCAGGAATGCCATAACCATATTGAGCTGTCGGTACCGTATACCTATCTGCAGATTGAATAATTAATGCTATGATTTCTCTATTTGTTTTCGTGGGGAATGCCTGCCAAAAGGAAGCGACCATCCCTGCCATTATGGGCCCGGAAAACGAAGTTCCATTTGCAGTTACGATATCACCATATTGATTAGATAAAACTGCGGATACTCCTTGCGCCATTATATCTGGTTTTATCCTTCCGTCGTAAGATGGCCCAATCGAGCTAAAAGAAGCTCTTGTTTCTTCTGAATTAACAGCCCCAATTGCAAGAACAGATACTGCATCGGCTGGAGTTCCGATATGAGCATTAGAAGTATTGCCTTCATTACCGGCAGAAGCAACAACAATCATTCCTCTACTAAAAGCAATTTCAGCTCCTCTAGATATAAAAGCTGTAGTTCCATTCATCTCACTATAGCTATGGCTATACGCGGCATTGTCGTATTCGAAGTACCCCAAAGACGTACTTATAATATCCACCCCTAAACTATCTGCTTTTTCAGCCGCCTCAACCCAAAGTGATTCCTCAACTGGGTTCTCGCTTCTAACATCCTCTGTAATAAATAAGTAGTAAGAAGCATCTGGAGCAGTTCCTACCAATTTATTTTCCGTATAACCTCCCATAGTTGAAAGGACTGATGTTCCGTGAGAGTCTGAAGTATACACATCTGAGTCTCTCGATACAAAATTATAACCTCCTAGAATTTTATTATTATCTCTCAATCTCTGAAAAGGCTGCGTTGTATTTACTCCTAAAAATCCTGCATCTAGTATTGCGACTACCTTTCCATCACCAGTATAATTTTGTTTATGCAATACGTCGCCGTTAAGCATCTTAATTTGATTATCAGATGAACCGTAAGCATAATCTATTTTTGTCTTTCTGGTCTTACGTTGGTCTTTTTGCTTAAATAGTTTCGCTGTTTTCCCTACTTGATTTAATGTTTTGTTAGCAAAATCTACTTTATCCACAAAAGCGAATCCTTTTAACGAATTAATTAAGGCTTGAGAACCTCGCACATGAAGCGCATTCATCCATTTTGATTTTGCCATAACAGAAATCCCCGATACTGATTTAACCTGACTTATGTAAGTGGCATCAACAGGAACATCTTTAAAATCGATTGCTATATTTTGAGTTATTCTTCTATCCAAAGCTCTTTGAGATAGCATCAGTAAAGGGGATTCAAAATAGGATTGCTGCTTAGATTTAGCATTGAAATAAACCCATGCCTCTTCCTGAGAAAAAGCTACTGTACTAAGGGATAATAATAAGAATAGAAAAAACTTTTTCATAGTCAACTTTTGCATTAGACAAAACAGTACTATCCAATAATAAACTCATAAAACAAAATGAATGAATCAAGTGAAAAGGCATATTGCCATTTATTTTAGAAATAAAGCACTAATCTAAGAAATAACTCCCGAACCAACTAATTCATCTTCTATATACCAGGCAACAAACTGTCCTTCTGTAATAGCTGATTGTGGTTCCCGAAAAGAAACATACATTCCGTTTTCAAATTGATGTAAAGTAGCTGCTTGCAATGGCTGTCTGTAGCGTATTCTTGCCATAACTTCCATTTCTTCGCCATTATCCAAAGTCATATCCGTGCGAATCCAGTGTACTTCAGATTTTTCTATAAACAAGCCTTTTCTAAACAATCCTGGATGCTGACTACTCAAACCGGTGTAAATTGTATTAGTCTCTACATTAGTAGCAATAATAAACAAAGGGTCTTTATTCCCTCCCACATTTAGTCCTTTTCGTTGACCAATGGTGAAATAATGAGCCCCTTGATGCTTCCCTACTACTTTCCCCATTTCTGGAGTGTATACTTTTTTATTCGAAGCCAATGCTAATGCTTGTTCGGCAGATAATCCTTCTTGCACTTCAATGGCATATATAGAATCATCTTTATCAATTTGTATAATCGAACCTTCTTTTGGCTGCAATTTTTGCTGCAAAAATTCCGGCAAACGAACTTTACCTATAAAACACAACCCTTGAGAATCTTTCTTTTCGGCAGTTACCAATTCCATTTCAGCAGCAATTTCACGCACTTCAGGTTTGGTTAACTCACCTATAGGAAATAACGATTTCGATAATTGTTCTTGTGACAATTGACATAGAAAATACGATTGATCTTTATTATTATCAGCACCGGCACGTAATTGATATACCGTTTCACCATTGACTTCAATTTCACTTTTTCTACAATAATGACCTGTAGCAACATAATCCGCTCCCAAGCTTAAAGCAATTTTCATGAAAACGTCAAATTTTATTTCGCGATTACAAAGTACATCAGGGTTTGGAGTTCTTCCCTTCTCATATTCATTGAACATGTAATCCACAATTTTCTCCTTATATTCTTCACTTAAATCGACTGTTTGAAAAGGAATTCCTAATTTTTCAGCAACTAACAATGCATCATTACTGTCTTCTAACCATGGGCAATCGTTTGAAATGGTAACCGAATCATCATGCCAATTTTTCATAAAAAGACCTATCACTTCATATCCTTGTTGCTGTAGCAAATACGCAGCAACACTTGAATCCACACCTCCAGAAAGTCCTACTACAACTCGCTTCATTTTATACTCTTTATTAATTTTTACAAGACTGCAAAGTTACAATGTTTTTATTACAACAACTGTTCTACAATAAACTTAATTCCCCTTGGATTTCGCTGCATTACCAGGAGTGCTCATGTTCATTTCTTTGACAAGTTCTCCATTTGTATAAAATTGCCAAATCCCCGCTTTCTTCCCGTTGATGAATTTCCCTTTTGAGACTACATTACCTTGAGTGTCTTTAAAAATGGCTAATCCATTATATTCATTATTTTTATAAACCGATTCTTCAAGTACAATTCCATTCTCTGAGAAACTCTTGTAGCTACCGTCTTTTGCATTGCTTCTATAATTTATTTCTTCAGCAATTTTGCCGCTAGGGTAATATACAGATCGCAAACCTTCTAGCTTACCCCTCTTATAATTTTCGACAGTCATAACCGTTTTCGAAGCCTGATGATAGTATTTCCATTCCCCTTCAAACAACTTATTGAACACCTTACCTTCACTTACCTTATTTTTTGCCTGATCATAAAACACCGTATACGCTGAATTATCTCTACCATTAAATTCTCTGGTAGCTATTATTGATTTTGCTTTAGTGTCGTCATAAAAACTAAATACTCCTACTTCTTTACCATGTTCGAAAGTGCCTTCGTATTTTGGTCTTTTAGAATCTACGTAAAACCCCTTCCAAACTCCATTTTTTTTACCTTTTTCATCGACCTTATTATAATCTAGTTGAGCGACGGTAATATGACTCGAGAATATTAAAAATAGAAGAAAATAAAATTTATACTCTTTCATTGTATTGTATGGTTTAAGGCTATTATTATAAAAACAAAATTACTCCTTTTATATCTAAACGTTTTTATATTTTATTTTATTATCCAACAATTTATGAATGCCTTTGACAAATTCAAAATAACATCCGAATAAATTAAATAAAACACCAAACTATATTTCTTTACGACGAATTGCGATAACGTGGAGTCCTATTTTCGAATGAAACCTAAATGAAGCTAAAGAAAAAAACACCTAATATCGAAAGAACCTTACTAAAACAGCATTGGTTTTTGTTTAACATTATAAAATCAGGTAAAAAACTAATTTTTTAAAAAAAAATCATATAAACTTGATTATTAGTGCTATAGTTATTTATAAAGGAGAAAATTATAAAGATAAACAGTTTTAAAAAAAAACATAAATTTTAATTTTGTTTACTATTTTTTATATAAAAATTAAACAAAATACAAAAAACTATAATTACTTTAGCTCAAACATTTAAATATAAATATTATGAAAAATCTATTTAAAACTAAAATTTTTACTTTGATTGTCTGTCTCTCTATCTTTGCAACTTCTTGTAGTGATGATAACAATAATGAGACTCCTCCCGTAGACAACACGATAACAGGAATCGCTTCAAAAACAGCTGATTTCAGTATTCTAGTTCAAGCATTAACAAAAGCGGAACTAGCAACGACCTTACAAGGAAGCGGACCATTTACAGTATTCGCTCCAACTAACGCAGCATTTACAGCATTTCTTACCGCAGGCGGATACGCAAGTATAAATGATGTTCCAAAAGCTGCGCTAACACAAGTTTTACTGAATCACGTTGTTAGCGGCGCGGTAAAATCAACAGATTTAACAACCACTTATATCAAAACTTTGGCCAAAGGAACTGCCTCTACTACAAACAACTTAAGCATGTTTGTTAATACTGCCTCTGGTAACGTAAAACTAAACGGTGTTGCCACCGTTACAACTGCTGATATTATCGCTTCTAATGGTGTTATACATATCGTTGATAAAGTAATCGATTTACCTACAATTGTAACTCACGCTACAGCCAATCCTAATTTCACCTCCTTAGTTGGTGCTTTGACGGGAGCAGGACAACCGGATTTCGTAACCATTTTGTCTGAAGTAGGACCATTTACAGTATTCGCTCCTACTAACAATGCTTTTACATCTCTAAATACGGAGTTAGCTCCTGGAGGAATAGCAAGTGTTTCTGCAGCTAATTTGACAAAAGTATTACAATACCATGTTGTATCAGGAAACATTCTTGCGGCTAGTTTAACCGAAGGTCAAATTGTTTCTACATTACAAACACCGCAAACTTTTACAATTCAACTGACAGGAGGAGCTACAATAAAAGATGCAAATAACAGAATATCAACTATTGTAGCGACTGATGTACAATGTTCTAATGGAGTTATTCATGTACTAAACAAAGTTTTATTACCTACTTTATAAAAACCAAAATAATTATAAAACAAAAAAGCTCCCAAAATTGGGAGCTTTTATTATGAAATAGAAATTACTATTTCTTTTGATCTTTTGCTTTTTGAGCCTCAGCTTGCTCCATAACTTCTTGAAGTTTACGTTGGAACTTACCTTGTTTCTTAGGCTCTTTTTTCTTGTTCTCTTGAATTTGAGCATGAATCTTATCACTATCAATAATATAATTCTTAATTACAAGCATGATTCCTATTGTAATTGTATTCGAAACAAAATAATACAAACTCAACCCAGAAGCATAACTATTAAAGAAAAACAACATCATTAATGGCGAAACATAAATCATGATTTTCATCATTTTTGCCATGTCAGGCATACCTTCCTGTGTAGGAGCAGCCATTTGTTGATCTCCAGTTGTCATTTTCATATAAAAGAAAATAGCTATAGAGGCAAGAATGGGAAACAAACTAATATGACTACCGTATGCCGGAATGTGAAACGGTAACTCATAAATAGAGTCAAAAGAAGATAAATCGTCTGCCCAAAGGAATCCTTTTTGTCTTAAACTTATTGCCGAAGGAAAGAATTGAAATAAAGCATAAAATATCGGGGCTTGCATCAGTCCCGGTATACAACCAGCCATTGGATTCACACCCGCTTTATTGTAAAGCTTCATTGTTTCCTGCTGCTTTTTCATTGGGTCTTTTTTGAATTTTTCCCCAAGTTCATTAATTTCAGGTCTCAATACTTTCATTTTTGCCTGTGACAAAAATGATTTATATGTGATAGGTGACATCGCTAATTTAACTAGCACTGTAAACAATATAATAGCCCAACCGTGTTGAATAAACAAACTTAAGAAACCATACATTGGTATAAAGGCATGACGGTTGATCCATCCAAAAATCCCCCAACCCAAAGCAACAATATCTTCTAAGTTTTTATCATATGATTTCAACAAAGTATAATCAGTTGGCCCGTAGTACCAATTCATTTTTTGATCAATCTCTCCGTTTTTGAACACTAAAGGAATAACTGCCTTGAATTGTTTTGTAAAAACCGTATCAATTTTATCGTCATTAACTAAATTATTTGAAAATAATTCCGCTTTAGACAAAGGCACATCTGAAACTAAAATAGAAGTGAAAAAGTGTTGCTTATAAGCAATATAAGATACATCACTAACCGTTTCTGTCTCGTCATTACCTAATCCTAAATAATTACTTTTCCCATCTTCATGTTCGTAATAAAGTTCAGAATAGCGATTTTCATAGCTAATACTCTTTTCATTTGTGTACGTTTTTAAGTCCCATTCCAGGTTTAAAGGTTTTGAAGTATTCAAGACTTTACTCAATCCTTGCGACTGAATATCAAAGTCTAACATATAATCATCCGCTTTAAGTACATATTTATACTCTAAATATTCAGTAGCGCCCGCTTTTAAACGCATCGATAAAACTTGATCTTCACCGTTTTTTGTCAATGTCGGTTCAAAAAACAAATCTTTTGTATTTAAGGTACGATTATCACTAGTAAGCAACTGAATGTTTAAACTTGCGTTATTATCTTTTACTAATTTTACTAATTCTCCAGATCCTTTTTTAAATCTTTCAAAGTTTTTTAAAGTAGCCTCTACAATATACCCCCCCTTATTAGCAATTTTAAGCGAAACTAATTTATTCTCAATAGTAGTAAAACCTCCTTTAGCTGATGGTAAAGCAGCAGAATAAGCAAAATTTCCAAGCTTTTTTTCTAATTGTGCTAATTGAGTAGAATCGCCGGTAGAAGCGACAGCAACTGTAGCTTCGGCAACCACTTTATCATTTAACTCTTTCGCTTTAGCCTCTTTAACCACCAATTCCTTTTGCGCTTTCTCAGCAGCAATTACTTTAGGATCTGGTTGATTTTGATACATTATCCAAAGTAATATTCCAAAAATCAATACAAAACCAATTATCGAATTCGGGTCAAATTTCTTTTGTTCCATTATTATAAAAATTATTTATGTTTTATTGCTTATCGTTTCCCAATAAACAAAGGTTAGATTCTACTATCGTGTTGAAATACTAAAATTATTTCTTTTTTGCTTTTACAGCAGCGGCTACAAAATTCACAAAAATAGGATGTGGGTTTGCAACGGTACTTTTATATTCCGGATGGTATTGTACACCTATGAAAAAAGGATGATTTTCTAATTCCACGATCTCAACCAATCCTGTATCTGGATTCATTCCAGATGCTTTCAAACCAGCCTTTTCCAACACATCAACATAAGCACTGTTATATTCATAACGATGACGGTGACGTTCAGAAATTGTCGATTCTCCGTAAATTTTATACGCTAATGAGTCCGTCTTGATGTCACATTTCCAAGCTCCAAGACGCATTGTCCCTCCCTTATCAGTTACATTCTTTTGCTCTTCCATTAAATTAACGACTGGATGTTTAGTATCCTCATTCATTTCTGTCGAATTGGCATCAGCATAACCTAAAACATTTCTTGAGTATTCGATAACTGCCATTTGCATTCCCAAACAAATTCCGAAAAACGGAACTTTATTTTCACGTGCATAACGAACCGCTTCTATCTTTCCTTCAATCCCTCTTTCTCCAAAACCTGGGGCCACTAGTATACCATCAAGATCTTTTAATTTATCTTCAATATTTGAGGCATCAATATACTCAGAATGAATTGAAATTATATTTACTTTAGTCTCATTTGAAGCTCCTGCATGAATAAATGATTCTAAAATTGATTTGTAACAATCCTGCATTTCTACATATTTACCAATCAAGCCGATGTTTATAGTATGCTTTGGATTTTTTATTCTGCGTAAAAAGGTGTTCCAATTTTTTAAATCTGGAGCTGCTTTTTTAGGTAAGTCTAATTTCTTTAAAGCAACAACATCAAGACCTTCTTCTAACATCAAATTAGGTACTTCATAAATCGTAGCTGCATCAATAGATTGAATAACTGCTTCTCTTTTAACATTACAAAACAAGGCTAATTTATTGCGAATTTCATCAGAAATTTCATGCTCCGTTCTACAAACTAAGATGTCCGCTTTTATTCCGCTCTCCATTAAAGTTTTCACTGAATGCTGTGTAGGTTTTGTTTTCAACTCTCCTGCAGCGGCTAAATAAGGCACTAAAGTTAAGTGAATAACAATTGCATTATGCTCTCCTAAATCCCAAACCAGTTGACGAACTGATTCTATATAAGGTAAGGATTCAATATCCCCAACTGTTCCTCCAATTTCGGTTATAACAATATCAAAATCACCTGAATTACCAAGGATTTGCATTCTGTCTTTTATTTCATTGGTAATATGAGGAACTACTTGCACCGTTTTTCCAAGGAATTCTCCTCTTCTTTCTTTTTCAATAACTGAAAGATAAATTCTTCCTGTAGTAACATTATTTGCTTGAGAAGTAGGAACATTCAAGAAACGTTCGTAATGTCCTAAATCTAAATCAGTTTCAGCGCCATCATCCGTCACATAACATTCTCCATGTTCATATGGGTTTAAAGTACCCGGATCAACATTTAAATAGGGGTCGAACTTTTGGATAGTCGTCCGATACCCTCGTGCTTGTAACAATTTTGCCAAAGATGCTGCGATTATACCTTTCCCTAAAGAAGAAGTCACACCGCCAGTAACAAAAATATATTTCGTTTGATTCATGCTGTTGTTGTTTGTTTTGTAGTTGTGTCAAAAACTTGGCAAAAATACGATTATAAATTGAGAATATGCTAATTTGAAAATGAGATAATTTGGAAAAATGACAATTGCTTAACAAAACCCATTTTAAACAATAAACCTCACTAATTTCTTAAATTAGTGAGGTTTTGAATACCTTTTTTTAATATTTCTTATTAATTCTTCTAGTCCATTAAGCTTTAACTCATATATAAGTTTTAATTGCTCGCCTAATTCTCCTTTCGGAAACCCTTTGTTGTTATACCATACTACGTAGTACTCAGGTAAATCAATTAAAAACTTCCCTTCATACTTTCCAAAAGGCATTTTCGTATGGGCTAATTTTATAAGTTGTTGTTGATTTTTATCCATAAACATAGTCGTGGGAGATTTGAAGTTAGAAGTGGCAGTTAGAAAATTAAAAACTCTAACGCCTAACCTCTAATCTATTTAATTATTTCCAATTAAAAATGATTCGTTTTTCGATTTCAGTATTTAAACTTAAAAAAACAGGACAAGTCATCGCAGTTTTTTCTAGAATGGTTTGAATTTTTTGATCTGCACTTATGTTCATATCAAAAACAATCTCTATTGCCCCAATTCGCCTTGGCTCCGCGTTCATGATTTTTGTTACTAAAGCTGTCGCTCCAGTAAAATCCACATTCATAACGCGGGCTTTTATCCCCATAACAGTCATCATACAACTTGCTAAAGCATTTGCAACGGTATCGGTAGGCGAAAATGCTTCTCCTTTTCCGTTGTTATCCAAAGGAGCATCTGAAACAATTTCACTTCCTGATTGAACATGTATTGACGATGTTCTTAGGTCTCCTAAGTAGGTTACTTTTGATGTCATTTGTGTTATTATTTGTTATTTTGGTCACATGTAATTCGCATTTGACTTCTATTCGTGCTGCATAACATTTCCGTTATGCTAATGTAATTAGTTTGCTTCTTTTATCGTCATATCTGTATCATAATACAAAATAAAAACACCTTTATTTGTGTACCCGCCATCCTCTTTTTTATAGTATTCAAACTTATTCTCGCCTCGTTTTGTCGCTGCTGAATTTACAGTATCTTCAAAACTTTTATTTTGAACTAATCGAATCATGGTATCAAAAGTCAAATCAAAACCACGAGTAGCATAATCACTTGGGAAAATATTATTTACTTTTCTATATTTCTTTTCAAAAATTGCCGCTTCAGGAGACACATAGTCACTAGTTACCGACGGATACATTAGTTTTAATTTTGTAAGATTTAAATATTTAATTTCATCTGTATCTAATGTTTCATTAGGCTCTAAAATCACCAACTGCACCTGATAAGCTGGCATAGAACTCAACATAGCGGCTATAGTAGTTTTTATCATCCAGGTATTCCCTGTTTCCATTACTACATAATTCAATTTATCCTTGACCAACATACTTTTAAGACTTTCCGCTGATAAACTTCCATTATCTTTAAAGGCAACAAAGGGAACTTCTTTTTGATATTGTTTTATGTATTGTACAATAGATTCTTTTTTCTTGTCTACCACAGCAATAATATTACCATTCTTTGATCGCATATAATCAAACATAGCACCCTTAATTACTTCATTTGTAGGTATCGTTTGGTATAAGTTGCCATACGGATTTCCAACATCTTTTGAAAGTGGAGAAATAACAGGTACATTATTAACACTCAATAACTGCGCTGCTGTTTCTGCATTACTTTGATAAAACGGGCCAATAATAGCATTAGCATTCACAAGATTTCTATTCTGAATTATTGAGACAACTTCAGAACTGTTTTTAGTTTCACGAGAGTCATAAATATCAACATCAATAGGATAACCCAGAGTTTTAGCTGAATCTATAGCAATTAAAGCACCTGCATAAAAATCTAAAGTCATATTTAAAAACTTATCTTTTTTCAAACGTGTAAAAGTAGAATTTATAGTATCACTTTCTATATTTGCCATATTAAAAGGCAAAAGTAAAACCATTCTTTTACGATTACTATAAATGACTTTTTCTGATAATAACTTATATTCTTTTTTATCCTCGATTGAAACAGGCACTTTTGATGGCACTTTTAAAACCATACCAATTTCAACTCCTTCAATGAGTTCTGGATTTAGGGCAATAAGCTCTTCTTGAGTCATCTCAAACATTTTTGACAAGCTGTATAATGTTTCTTTTGGTTTTACCTCATATGAAATATACTCGACAATCGTTAAAGCTTTTTTCAAGTCTTGTTTCTCCTTTTCGCCTTTCGGCTCTGCTTTCACAGTTACTTTTTCTAGAACATTTTCTGTAACTTTTTCTGCTTTTGGAGCCATTCCCTTAATTATCAAACGATATCCAATAGGTAAATTATCAACCACTTCAGGATTGCGTTTCTCCAATTCCTGAATAGAAATACCATATTTTTTAGCTATAGAATATTTTGTTTCCTTTGCCAACACATCATGATAAATAAATTTATCATGATCTACAACAGTATTATTTGGGGTATTTTTTGAAGGAATAGTAAGTGTTTGCCCAATTTGCAGCCCCTCATTTTCAAGAAATGGGTTCGCTCTTTTCAAATCTTCGTCAGAAATCCCATATTTCTTTTCGATTCCATACAATGTCTCTTTTGCGATTACATCATGAGATTGGGATTGCACATTTGTTTTAGTCGGTACACTTAAAATCTGCTTACCTGATTTATTTGGAATCAGCAAGACACTGTTTGGTTTAAGACCACTTTGTGCATCAGGGTTTAATTGGTAAATATCAAATGGTGTAACTTTATATTTTTGTGCTATTTGATAGATTGTTTCTCCTTTCTCCACTTTATGCGTTATCGCTTTTCCTTGTGAAAAAACATTTGCGGTAAATAAGAAAACAGTTATGTAGATTGCAAAAAAATACTTCATCATATTAGGTGTATAAATTATTTGTTCAAAGATAACAAAAACGGTACCAAATTTTAATGAAAAAATTGGTACCGTTTATATAAAGACTATTAAAAATTAAAATTTTTAATGTAAAATATCAATGTGACTTATTCCCATTCAATTGTTGCAGGCGGTTTTGAACTAATGTCATATACCACTCTATTCACTCCTTTAACTTTATTGATAATATCATTCGATACTTTCATTAGGAAATCATAAGGTAAATGTACCCAGTCAGCCGTCATACCATCTGTAGACTCAACAGCTCGAAGCGCAACTACTTTTTCATAAGTACGCTCGTCTCCCATTACCCCTACACTATTTACAGGAAGAAGGATCGCTCCAGCTTGCCATACTTTGTCATACAGCCCCCAAGATTTCAATCCATCAATAAAGACTTTATCTACATCTTGTAAAATTTGTACTTTCTCAGGAGTAATATCTCCCAAAATACGAATTGATAATCCAGGTCCAGGAAAAGGATGTCTTCCTAATAACTCAGGATCAATTCCTAATGAAGCCCCAACTCTGCGTACTTCATCTTTAAAAAGCATACGAAGCGGTTCTACAATTTTTAATTTCATATAATCAGGCAAACCACCTACATTATGATGCGATTTAATTGTAGCTGAAGGTCCTTTGACAGAAACCGACTCAATTACATCAGGATATATGGTTCCTTGTGCTAACCATTTTACGTCTTCAATTAAATGAGATTCATCATCAAAAACTTCTATAAATACTCGACCGATAATTTTACGTTTGGTTTCCGGATCACTTACTCCTGCCAATTCTGACAAGAAACGATCTCCAGCATCTACTCCTTTAACGTTTAATCCCATTCCTTTGTATTGATCCAATACACTTTGGTACTCGTTTTTACGAAGTAAACCATTATTCACAAAAACACAATATAGGTTTTCGCCAATAGCTTGATGCAATAAGACCGCTGCCACAGTAGAATCTACTCCACCAGAAAGTCCTAAAACCACTTTGTCATTTCCAACTTTCTCTTTCAATTCCGCCACCATCTCTTCTACAAAAGCATTTGGAGTGAAATTTTGAGGAACTTCAGCGATTTTTACTAAAAAGTTCTCTAACATCTTTGAACCATCGGTTGAATGAAAAACTTCTGGATGGTATTGAATAGCATAGGTAGTTTCACCTTCAATTTTGTAAGCAGCAAATTCCACATCATGTGTACTTGCCAACTTCACACCGTTTTTAGGCAAAGCTTTAATACTATCGCTATGACTCATCCAAACTTGGCTATTCTCTGAAACACCTTCAAAGAAAACTTCATTCTCTTTAATATAAGATAAATTAGCTCTACCATATTCTCTCGTATTTGAAGCCGCTACTTCCCCACCGCTAAAGTGAGCTAAGTATTGCGCTCCGTAACATACGGCAAGCATAGGTAATTTACCTCTAATTTGAGATAAATCTGGATGTGGCGCATCTTCTCCTCTAACAGAAAAAGGGCTTCCTCCAAGAATTACGGCTTTATAACTTGATAAATCACTCGGAAAATGATTGTATGGGAAAATTTCGCAGAATATATTTAATTCGCGAACTCTACGCGCAATAAGCTGAGTATATTGCGATCCGAAATCTAAAATAAGTACGTTGTGTTGCATGCGCAAAAATACTTTTTATATTCGGAATTGAAAAATTGAATTTTGAAAAATATCTATTTATTTTTTCGACTACTATTCTATCACATTTTTTATGTCCAAAAAAAATAACTTTTGACCTATAATCTTAAAACAGGCTATTCCTATTTTGATCCAAAATTAGTATGCTTTTAAAGTAGTATCTTTGCAATTAAAAAGTAAAACTACATTTTAAAATAAACTTCTAAATTTATAAAAGATGAAAATAAAATCATTTATCGTTATCACCCTTTTGGCCCTATTTGTATTTTCATGCAGTGTAGTTGACAAGTTATTGACTTTTACCGTTTCAAATCAAACTGAGTTCACAATTGCCAGTAATTTTCCGCTTAATATTGTAAGTGGTATAGCAACACCTGACGTTCCTACTAACTCAAGTAAAGAATTTGAAAACAACAATACTAAAGCTAATCTAGTAAAAGATGTTAAATTAAAAGAATTAAAACTAAGTATAACAGATCCAAACGATAAAACTTTTAGCTTTTTAAAATCAATCCACATCTATATTTCAACAGATGCTAATGATGAAATAGAGTTAGCATATTTAGATAATATTAGCGCTACAACAAATACAATATTACTTACACCAACTTCGCAAAAACTAGACAAATATATCAAGGCTTCAAGTTACAAATTGCGAGCAGAAGCAGTCATCAAAGAAACATTGACTACAGATATTACAGTAAAAGCAGATATGAAGTTCAGTGTAACCGCGGATCCTTTTTAGTTCGAAGAAGACAATTTTTATTCTTTTATAAATGTAAAATTAGATTTGACTCCTGTGTCAAAATTATTCCACAAGTCAGACAGCAGTAAATTTCCTTCTTTATCATAAATATAAAAAGCTCCTGTATTTCCTCCCAACGACCCACGGTTTAAAGCTTCTAGCTCTAAATAATTAAGACCCTCTTGGAGTTCTATTTTGATGTCTTTGAAACTTGATTCTAAGTATAAATTATTTGCTAAAACAGTACCCTTATAATTGTGAATAACGGTAGCTTTAATCAAATCTCCATCAATTGCACCATAGTCTCTTACTCGAATCGTTAAAGATTTTGACTTTGTACGAATGATTCCAAAATCCAAGTCTTTTAGGTTTAAATAAGAAGTATTCTCTTTTAATCCATTATTGACTAATGATTTTTCAATATTCTTATTCATTTTATCTCTCACTTCATCACCTGGATTAATAAAATCATTGGTTTGAATCATAGAAATAGGATCAGGATCACCAATTTTAAAATTAGTACTCTGAAATTTGACTTCAGGCTTTTTTAAAATATTAGGAGCAACAATATCTGGTGGAGCAACTGGCGCAGGAATCGCTTTTTTAGTTTTAATGCTTGTATCCAAAGGTGGAATCGCTTTAAACTTAGAACTAAACTCAGTTTGAGAATAGCCATTTATTGCAAAACACATCATAATAACCAATAAAACCTGTTTCATATTATACCCCTTTGTTTTTAAACACTCTCAATATCAAGTTGCGGCAAATATACCAAGCTTTCTAATTAGAAAACAAAACCTCGAACGAACATTAGAAAAAATTTAACCCTATTTAACTGAAAGACATCCTACATTAATAGTTCAATCCATATTCTTTATTAAAAACCACATTTATTGCTTATCGACAATTATTGTCGCCTTGTATCCTTCTCCAATGTTCCATTGACTCGAAGAAATAAGCTTTCCTTTATCGTCATAAACCTGAAATTCTGCAGTATTAGGTGCGGCAAAACCTTCATTTAATGCCTCAAAATCAATTGTATTAATCCCTTTTTCGAGTTTCAGTTCAAACCCTTTAAAGTCTCCATCCAGTAAAACTTCATATTCTACGACCTTATAATTTACATAAATCCTAATTCTATCGCCATCAACATAGGCGCCATCACGATATCTGACCCTTGCCGTTTTAGAATTTGTTTTAAAAATCCCTAAATCTTGGTTTCTTTTATACACTTCTGATGCAACAATAACATCATTCTTTGGTACTCTAAAATTATTTTCTGCTATACCAGCAGGAACATAAGGTACAACTCGAGGTGGATCCGGAATTTGCGGAACTATTGGTTTAATTTTCAAATCCTTACTTTTAGGAGGAATCGCTTTAAACTTACCTTTAAATCCTTCCTGAGCATAACAATTGATATTCGTCCCTAAAATGAAAACAAAGAAGAGAATTCGAACAATTCCGTTTGTATATTTATAAATCATCTGTACATTTTTTTAAAAAATAAAAAACCAATAGTATATAAAAAAATAAAAATGGCGTAGTTTAATCTCCTACTATAACTTTAAATATTCAAAAATAGTATACTGTAGCGTTTATAATATGATAAATCCCAACCAGCAAAATCAAACCTTTTTTTATAAAATCAGTATTTTTTATTTTATTATTTTTTATAAATTGCAAAAAATATACCAAAGTTTATAATCGAATCACATTCCTAAAATAACAAACTAAAAAAACGCAATAAAATGAAAAGAGAAAACATATTAACAGGTTCTCCTTGGGAAGACAAAATGGGTTATTGTCGTGCTGTACGAATTGGAAACATCATTGAAGTATCAGGAACGGTGGCTATTGTGGATGGGGTAAAAGTAAAATCTGACGATGCTTACGCTCAAACACTTAACATCCTTGAAAGAGTAGAAAAAGTACTTGAAGATTTAAATGCGAGCATGAAAGATGTTATTCGTACCCGAATTTTCACTACTGACATCACTTCATTTGAGGCAGTTGCTACAGCACATGCTCAATTTTTTAAGGATATAAAACCTACTACGGGTTTCTATGAAATTAGCAAATTAGTAGCTCCTGAATATCTCGTGGAAATTGAATTTACTGCTGTACTTTCTGAAAAATAAAATAGTTCGGAAGGATTGTAATACTTTAGCCAAAAATTGCTTGGGTAATCCCACTATTAACAAGAATGAATTCAGAAAAAATAAAAAAAAATATAGTAGTTGCTCTCAAGTGGATTTCCATTTGTGTTTTGATAGGCTTTTTGTCAGGCTCAGCATCCGCCTTTTTATTAGTGACGCTGGAATGGGCAGCACAATATAGAGAACAGCACAACTGGATTATTTGGCTCTTGCCAATTGGTGGCTTATTGATTGGATTAGGATATCACTATTACGGTCAAGAAGCTATAAAAGGCAATAATTTACTATTAGAAGAATACGAAACGCCAAAAAAGACGATTCCTTTAATAATGGCTCCGTTAGTGCTTATCGGCACGATAATCACTCATTTATTTGGTGGGTCAGCCGGTCGTGAAGGAACGGCGGTGCAGATGGGTGGTGCAATAGCTGATCAATTTACCGATCTATTTAAACTCGATAATTCAGAAAGAAAAACACTTATTATTTTAGGAATCAGTGCCGGGTTTGCTTCCGTTTTTGGGACACCGTTAGCAGGGGCTTTATTTGCTTTAGAGGTTTTATATTTCAGTAAAATCAATTACAAAAGCATTGTTTTATCCTTTATAGTAGCCTTTATAGCTTACTACACAGTCGAGTTTTGGGCAGTAAAACACACCCATTATTCCATTCCTATCGTTCCTAGTTTTACTTTAACGCTATTGCTTTGGATTATTCCTATTAGTGTTTTGTTTGGTTTGGCAGCCATGCTTTTTTCAAGAAGCATCCATTTTTGGGGTACTTTATTTTCGAAAACAATACAATATCCCCCACTACGTCCATTTGTTGGAGGGATTATATTTGCATTTGCTATGTATTTCATCGGAACTACAAAATACCAAGGCTTAGGAGTTCCTATTATTGTTGAGTCTTTCTCGAATCCAAGTGAATATTATGACTTTCTACTCAAAATATTGTTTACTGGTTTTACATTAGGTGCTGGTTTTAAAGGGGGCGAAGTTACCCCGTTATTTTTTATTGGCGCCACATTAGGAAGTGCCTTATCCATTTTTGTCCCAATGCCTATAGCACTTTTGGCAGGAATGGGATTTGTGGCTGTATTTTCAGGGGCTACACACACACCTATTGCCTGCACCGTTATGGGAATGGAACTCTTTGGAATAGAAAGCGGATTATTTATTGGGCTTGCTTGTTTTATAGCTTATTTGGCATCGGGATCAGTAGGTATTTACCAATCACAAATAGTAAAAGGGCCTAAGCATCTTTTATACCAAAAGTTTAAAAGAAGAAGATTAGACAATTTTTGATCTAAAAAACAACGTTAATTTCTAAATATTTTCAACATTACATTAAAAAAATGTAAATTCGCACACTATGAAAATACAAGACATTCAAGCGATACAGTTGTTATTAGCAACACCAAAAAAAATTGCAATTATTCCACATAGAGGTCCTGACGGGGATGCTATGGGTTCTACCTTAGGATTATATCACTTTTTATTGAAAAATAATCATGAGCCTATCGTGATTGCTCCAAATGAATTTCCGGATTTCCTCGCTTGGCTTCCAGGCTCAGAAACCGTTAAAATATTCGAAAAAGACAAAGAAAACTGTACTAAAATACTAGAAGCTGTAGACCTTATTTTTACGTTAGACTTCAATGCTTTGCACCGCGTGGGTGGCGATATGGAAACTGTTTTAGCCGCGATGAAGGCGCCATTTATCATGATTGATCATCATCAAAAACCAGACGATTATGCTGCTTACACGTATTCAGACACCTCTTTTGGTTCCACTTGCGAAATGCTTTACAACTTCATTTCCTTTCTTGGTAAAAAAGAAGACATCGACAAGATTATAGGAACCTGTATTTATACTGGAATCCTGACTGATTCCGGTTCTTTTCGATTCCCAGGCACTACAGGAAACACGCATAGAATTGTTGCCGAATTAATTGATTTAGGTGTTGAAAATACTAAAATACCCACTTTGCTTTTTGAAAATAGTTCGTATAGCAGATTGCAATTATTGGGTAGAGCGCTTCAAAACTTGAAAGTAATATCAGAACATCAAACAAGCTATACTACGCTTACACAGGATGAATTAAATACCTTTGGTTATGTGAAAGGCGATACTGAAGGCATCGTAAACTATGGTTTGAGCATAAAAGGAATTATTTTTACTGCCATTTTTATCGAAAACAAAGACGAAAAAATAATCAAAATATCTTTTCGTTCACAAGGAGACTTTGATGTCAATCAATTTGCAAGAGATCATTTTCAAGGTGGAGGACATCGCAATGCTGCTGGAGGAAAATCAGAAGTATCAATGGAAGAAACTGTACGCAAATTTGACGAATTAATAACAAAACTAACGATATAACCCATCATGAAATTTAGTCCTATTGTCGTAATTATCTTATTTTTATCACTTATGGTTTCCAGTTGCAAACAGCACCAGGAAGCACGAAGACCTATTTCACAAACTTCAGGGAGTTTCATGAAAAAATCAGTGGTAAGAAATAAAAAATTAGTGGCTGGTGAAGAAGATCAGATCAAAAAACTGATGAAAAGCAATCCAGAAGTGAATTATATTGCCTCTTCAAAAGGCTATTGGTATTCCTATGACACTCAAAATGAAATAGACACGCTAACTCCAAAAAAAGGAGATGTGGTGTTCTTTGACTATGAAATAAAAGATCTTAACGGTGCTATCATATATTCTGAATTAGAATTAAGACCACAAACCTATTATGTCGACAAACAAGAAATAATGATGGGATTAAGAGACGGTATTAAACTAATGCATAAAAACGAGAAAGTTAATTTTCTTTTTCCATCGCATATGGGATTTGGCTATCATGGAGACAATAAAAGAATAGGTGTAAACCAACCTTTGATTTGCACCGTGACCCTGCATGATTTTAAACCAGAAGCCGTATATAAAAAACAAATAGTACCCAAATCAACCCCTATTAATCCTGCTGTAAAAACAGTAACGACAGACAGTACCCAACCAGTACCGGCTCCAATAAAAAAAACAATCCCAACTCCGATAAAACAAAAAGACACTTTAAAACAGTAAGTTAACCACTATCATTATGAAAAAAAGAATCTTATTCGTATTACTCACAATCGCCACATTGTTTTCCTGCAATGAGGAAAACAGCAACCTTCCAGATGGTTTATATGCCAAAATACAAACTAACAAAGGTGATATAATAGTAGCTTTAGATTATAATAAAGCACCTATAACGGTCGCTAATTTTGTTACTTTGGCCGAAGGTAAAAATGATTTTGTCACTAATAACAACCTGAAAGCTAAACCCTTTTATGATGGATTAAGATTCCATAGAGTGATTAAAGATTTCATGATACAAACAGGAGATCCATTAGGTACAGGTTCAGGTGATGCTGGGTATAAATTTAAAGATGAAATTACTGATATGCGCTTTGGTGCAGGTGGCGTTTTGGCAATGGCAAATAACGGCCCAGCCACTAACAGCAGTCAGTTTTTCATTACACACGTTGCAACCCCATGGTTAGACGGCAAACATACTATTTTTGGACATGTAGTCGATAAAGGGATGGATGTCGTAAACTTGATTGAGCAAAGTGATTTAGTTAATAAAGTTACAATTATCCGAAAAGGAGAAGCCGCAAAAAAATTTAATGCAGAGAAAACTTTTTATGACTACTTCTCTGTGGAATCTGAAAAGCAAAAGCAAAAACTGGCTTTAGAAGAACAAAGTAAAAAAAAATACGATGAGAAATATAAAGATGTCCGTGAAGACAAGGTAAAATATTTTAATGCTTTAAGAAGCAAAGCTACAAAAACATCTACAGGACTAAAATATGTAATTACAACCAAAGCAGCTGGCAAAAAACCAGCAAAAGGCACAACAGTATATATTCATTATGCAGGTTTTCTAGAAGATGGTCATCTTTTTGATACAAGTATAGAAAATGTTGCTCAAACCTACGGGAAATTTGACCCTGATAGAGCTGCTCAAAATGGATATCAACCAATTCCATTTCAAGCTGGAAAAAAGGATGGGTTGATTCCTGGATTCATTGAAGGATTAGAAAAATTATCTTTTGGTGACAAAGCAATTTTGTTCATACCATCACACCTAGCATATGGCGCTGGCGGTGCAGGAGATGTAATTCCTCCCAATGCAAATATTGTTTTTGAAATAGAATTATTGGAAACAATGCCTCAATAATCGAATAGAAATATATAATTAGTCCTTAAATAAATATAAAATGAAACTTAAATTTTTATTTTTAGTATGCATCGGAATGTTAAATGCGCAGGCTCAGACCACAAAAAAAACTATCCCTGTTAAGAAATCTAGCACAACCGTTAAGACTGTAGTAAAAACTCCAGTTATTGAAGGTATTTTTGCCACTTTTTCAACAACAAAAGGCGACATCACAACTCAGTTAGAATACGAAAAAACACCTATTACAGTTGCCAATTTTATTTCGCTTGTTGAAGGAAAAAACACTCTTGTGACTGACGATAAACTAAAAGGAAAATCTTTTTATGATGGATTAAAATTTCATCGTGTAATCCCGAACTTCATGATTCAAGGAGGCGATCCTACAGGAAGTGGAGCTGGCAGTACTGGCTATGCTTTCAAAGATGAATTTACTGATCTGAAGTTTGACAAAGGTGGCATTTTGGCTATGGCTAACTCAGGCCCAGCCACTAACTCAAGTCAATTCTTTATAACTCATAAAGATACACCATGGCTAAATGGCAAGCATACCATTTTTGGACATGTAACTGAGGGTATGAATGTCGTGAATGCAATCGCTCAAGGTGATGTGATTACTAAGATCACTATTACACGCAAAGGTACTCTTGCAAAAAAGTTTGATGCTCCAAAAGTATTTTCTGAATATTTTCTAAACAAAGAAGAAGAGGCTAAAAAACAAGCTTTAATTGAAGCAGAAAGTAAGAAAGCCTCTATTGAAAAATACGCACCGGTAATTGCTTCAAAAAAGGCATATTTTGCAACTGTAAAAGCAACTGCGACGACAACTCCTTCCGGACTGACTTACAAAATAGTTCAAAAAGGAACAGATGTAAAACCAATTGATGGTAGCACTTTCTATTTTCACTATGCCGGTTATTTTGAAGATGGAAATTTATTTGACAGCAGCTATGAAGACGTAAATAAATCGTACGGTAAATACGATGAAAATAGAGCTGCACAAAACGGATATCAAGCCTTTCCTTTTCAGGCTGGGAAAAAAGACGGTATGATTCCTGGATTTTTAGAAGGATTAAGCCTAATGTCTTATGGAGACAAAGCGGTATTATTTATTCCTTCTAATTTGGCTTATGGAGCACAAGGCGCTGGTGGTGTTATACCGCCAAATACAACGCTAATTTTTGAATTGGAGATGTTCGAAAAACCGACAGGTCCAAAACAATAAAAAAAGACTATAAGAGAGATTTTAAAAACATAAACCCGATACATTTTTAGATGTATCGGGTTTTTATCATTTAATGGGTTTCTTTAACTATTATTTACTCTTAAACTTCCAATCAAATTCATCTTTCTGATTGATGATAGCTCCCACTTCAACTTTTACAACCTCATCAAATTCTGTTTGAAAGATAATCCAATTGTCTTCGTTAAAATAGTTTTCGAAAGTATCAAATTCTTCCTGAGTAAATTTAGCTACTCCTTTTGCAACCAATTCTTTTTTGACTTCACTAATTTTTCTATTAATCACTTTATGTCCAAACAACTCCAAGTTTGGATTAGAAGCTACCATATAACCTAGTCTAAAGTCTTCCTCTTTGTAGAATGTCAAACGGATTTTGAGAGTGTTGTAAGCAAAAATGACGTTATCATCTTCGTCTTTATAGTTTCTATCCGGCTTACCGTATATTGCAGTAACATCCTTTTGTTTCATCCCGAAAATGAGTTGATCAATTCCGTTTTTTAAGTTTATTTTCATCTGATTCTATTTTACCGCAAAGTTCGCAAAGTTTTTGGCAAATTGCGCTATGTTTTATTTTTTTATCATTTTCAATGTCTTCTTAATAGTAGCAATTCTTGCGAGGTCTACATGCTTGTAACCATTTTGCAATTCATTGCTTTTTCCCTATCTTTATGAGACTATAAACATTTAGCTTAATCTAATTCCCAACATCCTGAATTCAAAGCAGCTTAATCACTGCTAGAAACATTGCTAACACCAACCTCTCAGAAGAACATTCGAAAGATTGGATTCACAGGACAGCACGATTTTTTGTGTCAAACATTAAATTATTCGAAAATGGATTTCATAAAAGTAGCATCGCTTTCTGAACTTCCAGAAGGCAGCAGTAAAATAGTAAAAGTAAAAAATTCAAAAGTGGCTCTGTTTCATTTCAACGGAAAAATAACGGCTATTGGTAATGCCTGTTTACATAAAGGAGGTCCGCTAGGCTTAGGATGTATTGAAAAGAAATACGATGGTACTTACGTAACCTGTCCTTGGCATGGCTGGGAATATAATATCCAAACGGGTACAGCACCGCCAGGATACAAAGACCAGCAGGCAGTTTATGAAATAAAAATAAAGGGAGATGCGGTTCTAATAAGCGAAGAACCCATAATTAAAGCCAAAAAAGCAACACACGATTTAAGTGCCTTGGACGATTTAATTCATCTAAAATACCAGACCACGGCAACTTCTATAAACATATTAGGAATCTCAACCACCAATATGAATGATGATCTGGTACGGTTCAGCACATCCGAAAATGCGCTTGAAAAAGCCTTGGCGTATGCAACTGAAAAATATGGAGCCGAAACAAAAATGATAAAGCTAAGGCAATTGAACTTTCGGCATTGCGAAGGCTATTATTCTCAGCATATGAATGCTTGTACCTGGCCCTGTAGTGTGACTGAAATGGATGTCAAAGATGGCATGACGCAGGTCTATCGCGACATGGTATTGTGGGCTGATGTAGTTTTGGTGGCTACTCCCATTCGCTGGGGAAATGCTTCTTCTTTATACTACAAAATGGCAGAAAGATTGAATACGGTGCAAAATCAAATTACTCTCAAGAAAAAAATATTAATACAAAACAAAGTCGCAGCTTTCATTATCACTGGAGGCCAAGACAATATCCAAGCTGTCGCAGGTCAATTAATGGTGTTTTTTACTGATTTGGGATTTGTCTTTCCTCCATTCAGTTTCTTGGGTTGGAGCAGAGGATGGACAGCGGAAGACATGGACAAGAATGTCCTACAATTTAAAAAGAGTGAGTATATAAAGCGCACTACCAAAGAAATGATAGATAACTGTGTCGAAACTCTATCTCAAATAAAAAAAAGAGATCTTTTCAAAATAATCGCTCCAAAACCACATCGACAAGATTCTCTATCCGCAGATATTGACAATCCAGAGATGAATATTTAGAGTTAGACGCCAGTACTACTCTAAAAAAATTGTTTAAAAAAGCTGTTTTTCATGGCTGCTAATTCAGCTACTGAGACTTGCTGCCCCCAATACTAAAAACAGACTTCCAGCTATTACATAATATGCTACATCAACGGACGAAACGTTATTTTTGTTTAACTTAGCCTTCAAAAAAACAAATACAACATCCCCAATTTTCTCGTAACTGCTGGCATACCCATAAAACGATCCGTTCGGATCTTAAGGATTACTAAAATTCAGTTAGAACAAATGATTTATATATGAAACTCCCCATTCAAGATAAAAAATTTATTTTACTACTTTCAGCCGTAACAATCGTTATCATTTTAGAAATTTTATCTATTATTGGTATACACATCCCTATGCCTTACGGCCCTTTTATTTTCGCCGTATTTATCATCGGTATTGGTCACGCCGTTTTGATAAATGGTATAAAAGCGATTTTTAAACTTAAATTCAGCAGCATCAATTTACTAATGACAATTGCTGTTGTAGCGGCCTTTTATTTGGGAGAATACCCTGAAGCGGCAGTTGTTATTGTACTCTATGTTTTGGGCGAACGGCTTGAAGATATAGGTCTTGAGAACTCAAAATCGGCATTAGACCAATTAGTAAACATAGCCCCAAAAACCGCTTTTGTCAAATCAGAAAATAAAAATGTTCCCGTAAACAAAGTTGCTGTAGGCACTATCATTCAAGTGAAACCCGGTGAAATGATTCCGCTAGACGGAAAAATAGTATCAGGAGAAACAACCGTTGATGAAGCGGCTATTACTGGAGAACCCATGCCGAAAGACAAGCATCCAGGCGATATTTTATTTGCAGGAACACTTAACAAAAATGGTTTTGTCGAAATGGAAACCACAACACTTTCTATAGATACCACCTTCGCAAAAATAATTCGTCTGACTTTTGAAGCAGCTGCATCTAGAAGTGACACCCAGAAATTCATTCAACGTTTTTCTAAATTCTATACGCCTACTATAATCGCGATGGCAGTTTTGGTCTTTGCAATACCAGTATTTATACTAAACTTAGACTTTGACCTTTGGTTGAAACAAGCCATTACGCTCTTAGTGATTGCCTGCCCCTGCGCACTTGTAATCTCTACACCCGTTGCCATCTACGCTGCTATAGGAAATGCTTCCGCAAAAGGAGCCCTGGTAAAAGGTGGGAAATACATCGAGGCCATGGCTCAGATAAAAGCGATTGCCTTAGACAAAACGAGAACCATCACTTATGGAACTCCAATCGTTTCCGATGTTTTTCCGCTAAATGGAACCAGCCGTGAAGAGCTTTTATCCTGTACCGCCGGAACAGAACTTTTCTCTGAACATCCATTGGCGCAAGCCATTGTCACAGCAAGCAAAGCGGAGGGTTTTGAACCGCATAAAGCCGAAGGTTTTAAAAGCATCATGGGAAAAGGGGCAATTGCACGATGTTTAGTTTGTGAGGATGAAACTGTTTTTGTGGGTAAACTTGACTTCATTAGAGAATATCACGAAGTAACTGAAGAAGCTGAAAAAATTGTCGAACAATTAGCTTCAGAAGGCAAAACAAGCGTTGTCGTTAGTTTTGGTCAAGGTGTCGCCGGTATTATAGGTTTGACTGATGCTATAAAACCCGATAGCATTACCGCCATAAAACAATTACAAGCGCTTAATATTGAGTTAATAATGCTAACAGGAGACAGCGAAAAAGCAGCTCATTTTGTGGCCAATACCGTCGGTATCAAAAAAGTATTTGGGGGCTTACTTCCGGAAAACAAATCGGATAAAATGGCGGCTCTTTTAAAAGAATATGGTAACGTGGCCATGGTTGGAGACGGCATAAACGATGCACCAGCTCTGGCATTAAGTACCGTGGGAATTGCAATGGGAGCTGCCGGAAGCGATACGGCCATTGAAACAGCCAATATTGCCCTGATGAACGACAAACTTTCCCTTATCCCGTTTCTAATTCGTCTCAGCAAAAAAACCCTCTTAAGAATAAAAATCAATACTATAGGAGCCATCGCCGTGAAAGTAATTTTTATCACATTGGCCTTTCTGGGATACAGCAATTTGGTTTTCGCGATTGCTGCAGATGTAGGAGTTACTTTGGTTGTGATTTTATTGAGTCTGAACTTGATGAAATTTGAAAACAAATAAAGACCAACTATCACCTTAATTTATATATATAACGACCTTCTATTTCTAGTGCAAAACATTAACTAAAGGCTACTAAAAATTACGAACTAATTTTCAGCACTTCAAATTCACAATTTTATTCCATTCAGATCTTTTTTGTGTGGTATTTCACTCTAAAAAAAATAATTTTGAGATAATAAATTGGATATAATTCACTAACTTTCATAATGATAAGCAAGCGAACTTCTCTTTATCAAGCTTTTTAGAAATCAAATTAAAATGTTAGTCCATGAAAATATCATTTGAAAAAAAAGTCTTTATTGGGTTTGTCATAAATGTTCTGGTAGTCATTGCTTCTGGATGGATTTTCATTTCCCGACTTAACAAGCAAAGAGATAAAACAATGGATTCGATATTGGATTGGGTAGAGGTTGCTTTATTTGCGCTATCCATCATTTTATTAATTGTTGTCTACTTTATTATTAATTCGCAATTAAAAGCTAAGCAGACATCTCAAAAATTACTATTCGACAACAGGCAATTACTTCAGTCAATTATTGACAATACATCCAATCCCATTTTTATAAAAAGAATAAACGGCGAATATCTTTTGATTAACAAACAATTTGGGGATCTATTTAAAATATCGAATGATGAAATCATAGGAAAAACAGACTATGATTTTTTACCAGAAAGTGTTGCTGAAGCCTACAGAAACTCAGACATTGAGGTCGTAAAAAAACTACGCGAATTAAAGACCGAAGAAACCATCCAGCAAAAAGATGGCAAGCATACTTACATAGCTGTAAAATTCCCTTTGTATGACTCAACGGGTAGGATTTACGCGATTGGAGGAATATCTACTGATATTACCGAAAGAAAGAAGATGGAAGAATCCTTAGTTGCATCAGACAAGTTCTTTACTATGTCTGCAGAAATGATGATTATTGCTTCATCAACACACTTTGTTAAAGTAAATCCGGCCACTATCAAAATACTAGGCTATTCTGAAGAAGAACTATTAAGCCAGCCTTTTCTAAACTTTGTCTATAAAGAAGACAAAACGAATACAGAAGGGGAAGTTGTTAAACTAGAAACTGGAGCAACTACAAAACAGTTTAAAAACAGATATATAGGTAAAGACGGATCTATCAAATGGATTCAGTGGTCTACTTTCCCTGATGTAAAAACGGGTTTATTGTATGCCGTTGCAAGTGATGTAACGCAATTAGTCGAAAATGAAAAATCATTAAATGCAGCTGATAATTTTTTCAATATCTCACTAGACATTATGATTATTGCTTCAAGGGAAAAATTTGAAAAAATAAATCCTACAATGGTTAAAACATTAGGATACTCAGAAGAGGAGCTATTAAAACATCCCTTTCTCGATTTTGTACATCCAGATGATAAAGAAAGCACTCAAAAGGAAATTGAAACGATTCGAGATGGGTCTCAAATACTTGAGTTTAAAAACCGATGGATCTGTAAAGACGGTTCATTTAAATGGCTCATTTGGTCTGCCATTGCTGATCCAAAAACGAGATTAATGTATGCCGTTGCACGCGACATTACAACACTTGTACAATTAGAAAAAGAACAACAACAAGCAATTGATGAGCTCTATGAAAATGAGGAAAAATTGCGACTGATTCTTGAGAATATAAGTGAAGGCGTTATCGTGGCAGATTCTCAAAAAAAGGTAATCATGGCAAATTATATTGCAAATGAAATGTTTGGAATTGAAGAAGATGATCTTATATCAGCTAACATTTCAGATCATTTTGAGCTTTATTTCCCTGATGAAAAAACAATTTTTCCTTCTCAAAACTTACCTATGGAACGAGCATTAAACGGAGAAGTTACAAATGATATTGACATTGTGCTTTGGGACTCTGACAAACGTGAAAAAAAACGAGTTCTTATTAGCGGGAGACCATTAATCGACCTAGACAATAATGTAGTTGCAGCGGTAGTTACCATAAAAGATATCAGTAAATACAAACACTTAGAGGAAGAATTAAAAAAAACAGAAACAAAATACCGACAACTAATAGGTTTTAGAAAAACAGAGGATAAAAAAGAGGAAATAAAAGAAGACGGCAAAGAAAAAGAATCGAAGCTTGGAGATTAGTTCAATTCCTTTACAATACCAACAAGGCGCTGCTTAACATTGCTAAACCATTCCTCTCTAAGAATGCTTAAAATAATAGTATCACGTCGTATGTCGCTATTATAAGTTGGCATGTGATTTCGCAATATGCCTTCTTCAATGCAGCCGATACTTTTCATCGCGGCAATACTTCTTTTATTATCATTATCAGCTCTAAACTCGACACGTTCCATTCCAAGTGTTTCAAAAGCAAATTGTAATAATAAAAGTTTACAGTGCTTGTTTAATCCTGTTCCTCGAAAAGCTGCACCGTACCAAGTATACCCTAATTGCAGTGTTTTATGAGCAAAATTAATATCATAAAAACGAGTGCTACCAGCATACTTACCAGATTTTTTATCGAAAACAATAAACGGAAACTCTATTTTTCTTTCTTTTGCAGCTAATGCTATCTGAATGTACTTCTCTAAATTCTCTTTTCCGTTTGCACGTACTAAAGAATAACACCAAGTATCAGGCTCGTTAATTGAAAAATCTAATAAATTATTAAAATCACTTTCTAGAAGTGGACGAAGTAAAACCGCTTCATTTTCAAGAATTAAGTCAGGGAAAGGATCCAAATTCATTTGCTAAGTATCAGAAATTAGTATTTTGGTAGTTTTTACTTCAATTCTATATTATGCGTTATATTTATAAAATAGAACTACTCTGGCGCATACATTTCATCGTAGCGCATAGGAACTTGTGGGTCATACAATGGACATTTATATTCTTCCATAATATTCACTAATTGATCCATTGTTTTCCCTTCGGTACCATAGCAATCAATCTGTATACTTTGTGGCGTTGTTAGTACTTGAAAAGCTCCTGGTCCACTATTGTTTTTCCAACTATTCTCATCTACCTTTTCCCATTTTGAAAATACAGAAGCAATTCTATTCAAAATTACCTGAACAGGAAGTTCTTCTAGGCCTTCAATTGCAGTTTCTTCATCGAGTGCTTCATACACTTCTTGATGGTTTAAGTAAACCTCCTCTAAATATTTCCAAAAAATTAATTCGTACATATCATTGTGTTTTTTAGCCCCGATGGAAACGGCATCCTGTTGTGGTCTCGTCTATTTACGAGACCACAACAGATATAGTGAACAGCGGGATTAGCTCCTAATTATATTAATATTCGAAAGTTCCGTATTCGCTGCTGATTGTCAATTTTTTAGTATCTGCTGCTTCTACCCTTCCTACGATTTGTGCATCGACATTGAATGATTTTGAAATAGCGATAATATCCTGAGCAACTGCTTCAGGAACATATATTTCCATACGGTGGCCACAGTTAAAAACTTGGTACATTTCTTTCCAATCTGTTTTAGACTGTTCTTGTATCAATTTAAATAAAGGAGGAACCGGGAATAAATTATCTTTAATGATGTGCAGGTTATCTACGAAATGGAGAATTTTTGTTTGCGCTCCTCCACTGCAATGTACCATACCATGAATGGCAGCAGCGTCGTATTTATCTAAAATATTCTTGATAATAGGTGCATAAGTTCGCGTTGGTGAAAGTACTAACTGTCCTGCATCGATAGGAGAATTCTCTACGGAATCAGTCAATTTCACTTGTCCTGAATAAATTAAGTCTTCGGGTACCGCCGCATCAAAACTTTCTGGGTATTTGGTAGCCAAATATTTCCCAAATACATCATGACGAGCAGAAGTTAATCCATTACTTCCCATTCCGCCATTATAGCTTTTTTCGTAAGATGCCTGACCAAAAGAAGCCAAACCTACAATCACATCCCCTGCTTTGATATTAGCATTGTCTATGACTTTAGAACGTTTCATTCTTGCCGTGACAGTAGAATCCACGATTATAGTGCGAACGATATCTCCCACATCAGCAGTTTCTCCACCGGTGGAATGAATGGTTACTCCAAAAGAATCCAACTCTTTAATTAATTCTTCTGTTCCATTGATAATAGCAGAAATTACATCAGCAGTGATAAGGTTTTTGTTTCTACCAATAGTAGAAGACAACAAAATATTATCAGTCGCTCCCACACACAATAAATCATCAATATTCATGATTAAAGCATCTTGAGCAATCCCTTTCCAAACGGAAATATCCCCTGTTTCTTTCCAATACATATACGCTAGAGACGATTTAGTTCCTGCTCCATCTGCATGCATTATCAAACAATATTCGTCGTCTTGAGTAAGGTAATCCGGCACAATTTTACAAAATGCTTGAGGAAACAAACCTTTATCAATGTTTTTTATGGCGTTATGCACATCTTCTTTGGATGCCGAAACACCGCGAAGTGCATATCGTTTACTAGTATCTGAGCTCATGTAGTGTAGTTGTGTAAGCTGCTTTGAAGCAACTGGGTTGTGCGGCAAAGATAATTATTTTTTTTGGGTTTTGACTATTGGCCGGAAGTAAGTATTTAATGTAAATCTTTCGATTCTATTAGAATAATGGATAAAAAAATGCCTGCCCAAAATGGACAGGCATCATCTGAATTAACAATTTAACAATTTATTATTTCCAATCTGGCATCGACCCAATAGGTATCACAACGGTGCGCGTTAGTGAATTATTGATGCTTATTTTTTGAATACTTTTTACAGATATCCCATCATTAGAAGTACTTGTAAAAATAACTTCAGCTTCATTTGGCGAAAACCTCGCATCCAAGTCATTATAGCCATTTACCTTTTGATTGTTCAGTTGTGTAGAAGTATTTGTCAAATGATTGTAGAGAATTATTTGGGAATCAAGTCTTCTATAATTTGCGTCTTGGTACCCTGAGACATCTCTCGTATACACAATTTTTTGATTATCCGTTGAAAAATCCAATCCACTAACAGCTCCATTTAACCCAGAAAGAACTGAATATAGCACTGTTCCCGATGTATCAATTACATATATCTCTACATTATATCCTGCTAAATCATTCACTTTAACTGCTATTTGAGTGCCATCCTGACTCCAGTCACATTCAGAAATAAATTTGCCGTTAGGAGTCTGAAACAGCTGTACTACCCCTCCTCCATTAGCATTAATGCGATATAATTTATCAAAATTCGGATAGATTAATTGGCTTCCATTTGCACTCCAACTATAACTGACGTTCTCCATATTAAATCCGGCAATTGGAACTGAATTAGTCACTTTAAATACGTTTGAACCATCAGGATCCATCGTATAAATTTGATTTTGAGAACCATCAGAGCTGATATAGGCAATTTTATTGATTTGAAGATTTTTTCTCGGTCGGTAACTATTCACTTCGGATGGAGAAAGTTGCAATTCATTCCCTGCATCATCAGCGGTAAAAATTACATTATTATTATTAACTTTTTTGACAAACAAGTATCTAGGATTAGGAAAAGCTAAAGTCGTAAATGAATTTGTCACGCTATTAACTGGTAAATTAATCCCATCTGAAGCAGACACTTGCCAATAATATTTAGTACTATAACTTAATCCTGATATATCTAAAGTTGGTGTTTTAATATCAGTATAGGTAATTACTGCATCGGTAGTTCCATTCCTAAGTGTTACCGAATAGGTCAAAGGATCTACCTCATTATCTGTTGCCGTCCAAGTCAAATTTAATGCTAATGCTTGATTTTTTACATTATCAATTGGTGAGGTTAAAACAGGAATTCCCGGTGGTTTGTTATTAGCAGTAGCAATCTCTAATTCAAATACTATCTGAGTTGTGTTACCTATTGTAACGACAACTGGTTCAAATTTATCCGTATATCCATCTTTTTTTGCCTGAAAAGAATACTTTCCAACTGCAACTTTATCATAAGTAAAATAACCATCTTTATCTGAAAAGAAAGTGCTTGAAGTTGGAGTTGTTGAAATCCTAGCATTTTCTATTGGCTCAAATGTCCCCGCTTTTACGACTCTCCCTTTTACGACTCCAAACCCTCCGTCAAGACTTATTGGTTCTTCAGTACAAGAAGCTAAAAGAACAAAACACATTAAAATTTGTATGGCTGTTTTTTTCATTTGAAGTTGTTTTATTTTTATTAAACATCAGATTTATTTACTATTACTGAATACTATAATTATTTGCTTGAGTAGTGTTTTTCAAAAAGAGTCATCTATCTAATCTTCTTCTTGATTTTTTGATGGAAATAGTATGTCAATCCCACTCCAAAACGCCAAAAATAATCGTCTCTTTTGCCATGGACTACAAAATCAACATTGTCAGAAAAAGTTACATTATGTTCCCCATAAAATTTAAAACCAAAATTATCATTAATCAAATATTCCATACCTGCTCCATATTGAATTTTAGAAAAATTATTCTCAAATTTTTTGTCAAAACCTGTACCCGCTCCTAGAAAAACATAAGGTGTAAAAACGTCATAGGGCAAAATAAAATACTCTAAATTTAGATCTAATGAAGCATATCCTTTATCAAAGGAATTTTTATTTCCAAGCCAGAAAGCATTAGCTGACGCACTTAAGTCAAAATGAGGAGTGAAAAAGTATTTTACCGCACCACGAACCATCGGTTTTGCTACTGGACTTGGATAGTCTCCTTGCATATAAGTTGCCCCACCCACTAATTCAATTCCAACCTTAGATCGCTTTTCTTCCTTGTGCCTTCCGTAAAGCAATGCTACATCATCTTCTTCTTTCTCTTTTTTATAAGATTCTAAAAAAGCCGCTACTTCAGGCGTTGTAGCATCAACCGACCAAATATTATCTTTAATACCATCAACAATTAGTCCTTCAACAGCTTTTTCAATTGCCTCAGTAACTGCAAGCTGTATAGGTTCATTTCTGGTAAAGCCAGTTTCTACCTCAAGAAGTCTTTTAAGATTTACATATTTAAACAAATTAGCATCTACGCTTTGTGACAAGATTGTTTTTGAAACGTATACGGTATTCAATATTTTTCCATTTGATGTAGAGACTAATCTAAGGTAGATAGAGACTCTATCTTGTCTATATCTTGTGGATGCTCCAGTGCCAAAGTATCTAGCGCCAAAACCTCCTGTGATAATATTACTGTCGTAGGATATGATACCTCCTTCAAGTAATACGCCCGCAAACAATAGAGGACTTAGCTGAATATCTTTTGGATCTGCTGTCTTTTCTACATATTCCTGCCTGGTGGCTCTTATGATATTCCTCTCATTTAGAAGATTTCCTAAATTTTCTCTTTCAATAGGGACAAACCACTTAGAATCGCCCAAAGCTTTAATTAGGATAGAAGTTGCTCCTTGAGTCACAGCGGTACTGAATGTACTTCCTGCTTCAGAAGCTTTGTATTGTCCTGTTTGATCTTTGAATTTGTAGACACCTACAACAATTTGTTCTTTTGGTTTAGGAAGAAGAGCTAGTGAAGAAGTCGCTGGCGTATTTTCACCATAAACTGCTTTTTGAATTCCAAGTGGTTGATTAAAATAGGCCCCACAGCCGGATAATAGAAAAGAGCATAGCAGAGTAATCGACATGTATTTATTCATAATTGACTATTTATAGATTTGGAAGCAACTGAAGCTTAAAGTATTTTGTGGTGAATTTAAAATCTACCAAACAAAAATTTTAGTACTACTATTTTCAAAATTATAATTCAAATGTCTAAATCGGTATTAATTGCCTGGGATAAACACCTGAGTTTTCTCACCAGTATCAGTATCTAATATATCAACTACCAGTCCTAGATTTGACGGATAGATATTTACAGCCAAACTACCAAAAGTGTAGGATCCAGGCACTATTCCTTGATCGCCAAATTGACTTTGAAATAACGAGCTAGACACTTGACTTAGTAATTGACTATTGAGACTGCTTTTAAATTGCTCGAGCGCTGATAATGTTGGTGAAGGATCAACCGGCTCTCTAAATTTATTTTGTGACTCTGCAGAATTTAACAGCCAGGTGTAATTAAATGTATCGCCGCCGAAAGCGGGATTTATTGGTTTATAAACCAAATCTTGAGCATTGGAGTTAATTCCAAAACAAAAGATGCACAGTATTGTAATGTATACTTTCATAGGATATAATTTAAATAACATTTAAAAATTTAGATAAGTAACAATTGAATAAGCTATAATTTTATAGAAGTAAAATCTTTACGAATATTAATATTGAAAAATACTTTTACTTTGACTTTCCAATTTTTTAAAATACTTAAAAACTTCTGAAGCAGAGTATTCTGCAGCCTCTTGTAAATATTCTTCATCTGGTTTAGTTATAAATTCAGCTATAACTTCTCCTTCCACAATTACCATAATTTTTGTTGTCCTTCCAAATGTTAACTCCTCCTGAATCACAACGATTTTACCAGCACCTATCTTTAACTTGGTGAATTCTTTATAAAAGAGATCATAAAAATCATTTCCTAATTTTGTTTTGGTATCATTTGAAATAATCCCCATCATCTCAAGTCCATTATTAAGTTTCAAACTCCCGTCTTTCAAATAATCTTTTTTTTTTCATTTTCGACAACAATTCTGTCTTTTCCGATGAGAATGTCTTTTTCATTATAAATAAATAATGAAATAATGATTTGATCCTCTTTACTTACGTTGATTTTGGTACTTGAAAGCGATATTTTTTTTAAAGGTTCTAAAGTAAAGCGACCACTTTGCTTATTAATGGCTGAATTAGTATTTGAAGTGTTTTTCTTTTGAACTGCGAGTTCAAAAGATATGTTTTTATATTCTGATTTTAAATTCTCAACCATTCCTGTTATAGACAAAGCATCTTCTACTTTTTCAACTTCGATCTTGGCCGTAACTTCCTTATATTCCTCCTGTGAGAATGCAGCTTGAATATTAAAAATTAAAAAAATGCCGATACAGCTGCTTGATAATAAATATTTCATAGTCTAATAATTAAATATAAATACACTTCCAGAATTTCCTTGTTGCGTAATTTTTAAATCTTTGGATATTGAATTTGTTCCACTATTGACAAATTTTAAATTATTCCCCTCTTGGTTTATAACCATATCAATAGATTTACCATAGTAAGCTGAAACATCACTGATAAAATTATTTTTACCAGACTGCACTATAGTTTGATTTAATTGTTTTGCATCTTTATAAACTTCTAAACTATTATTAGATCCATCTTGAAATATTACTAACTTGGACTTAGAACTACGAATATGTAAATCTACTTCATTAGCATTTCCCATTTGAGAAATTTGAACGATATTGCGGTTTAATAGATAACTCGTATTAGATTTAACGTTATCTAACCCAATATTCCCTAGCGTAATAGTTTCTTTATTCAACAACTTAGTAATTGCAGTAGCATTATTGGATTCCATTTCTTGAGCATTTACAAGGAATGAGCATAAAAGTACTAACACAAATAGATAGATATTTTTTATTGCTTCCATGACTTCTAGATTAATAATTATTTAAAAGAATTAAAATTTATTAAAGATTATAGTTGTTATATTACTGCTTTAGTCAAACAAAAAATTTAATTTTCATTTAAGGTTTAAACGTAAATTAATAATCAAAACTAACCTCTTTATAAAAAATTATAGGTGGAATTATTTAATTAACCCCACCTATAATAAAAGTTTATGTTAGTTTCTTTGTTTTACATAAGCCATGTTATCTTGTCCACATTGTGCAATAGTACTAGTTTGATCCCAACCTCTTTGAACAGTATGTGCGTCATTATTTCTACCATATTGTTCAATTGTAGAATCAAGTCTACAACCATCTTGCTCAATATTTGCATAAAGACCTCTACCACTTTGATTGATCTCAGCTTTGTTATAATCTCCGTCTTGATCAATCATAGCAGTGTTATCTTTACCACATTGGTCTATTTTAGCTTTGTTATGTTCACCATCTTGTACAATTGAAGCATCGTTACCTTTACCAGATTGATCAATACGAGCTTTGTTATGATCACCATCTTGATCAATCGAAGCATCATTATGACCACTACCATTACCGTATCCAGATCCTCCTCTAGTAGTGGAGGCTACTCTGTCATCACCACCTTGATGTTCTCCATCGTCACCATACTCGCCGCCACAGTCACCGGATTGGCATGGATTCACTATGTTACAAGTTGGACAATCATCACCACTATCACCATTTTGATTAATTACTACTGTATTGTCCTTACTATCACATTCTTGGGTAATACTTGCGGTATCATTGTTACCTGTTTGATTGATTGTAGCACTATTGTCTCTTCCAAATTGCCATATGGTCGCATCATTGTTGTTACCATCCTGATCAACCTTCGCAAAATTATTGCGACCGCCTTGTGTTACATCAGACATATTTTTCTTTCCGTCTTGAAGAACTTTGATTTCATTGTGTCTTCCTTGTTGCTCGATGTCACTTTGATTGTTTTGAGAAAATCCAACCGCTGACAATAGCATCGCTGAGATGCATAAAACTACTTTTTTCATAATACATATATTTAATTGGTTATTAATACAAGTTATTATGTAGGTTCTAAAAAGTGATATGGGTTATCCTTTTTTTACGTAATAAATAACAAGGATTTTAGTATAAATAACTACCCTTATTTGATTACTACATATCAAAGATAGAAAATGTATTTAGAAATCTAATAACATAAACACCTGTTTTTAAGACAATTAACCTATTTTTCGATGAAACGCAACCCTATATCGATAAAATACAAGTTTTTTAAAAATGATTGTAAGAAAAATTCTATTCCATCACCAATTCGAAGACAAACACAATATTATATACATATTTAACATGAGTCACATTATAATATTAGCAAGTAAAAACTTAAAAATTTTGCCTTTAAACTACTGTTCCCTAAAACGGCTCTGTCATAAAATCATTATTTACACAAACAAAAAGGCTCTGAATAAATGAATTAGGACTACTTATTAGTATTAATGTTTTACCTATTTAATAACGATAAATATTGATCTTAAAATAAGAGTCTCGAAAAAGTAAGACTTCACTAAACCCTGTCTTCAAGCAAAATATTTATTTCAAGAAAAGGAATAATCATTTATTTACTAATTTGACTCCATAAAAAAATGCCTATCCAAAACGGATAGGCATTTCTAATATTAAGATTGTTTGTCTACTATTTCGTAAACAACAACTCTCTGTATTTAGTTAAAGTCCATAGTTCATTGTCAACTAAAAGCTCTAGTTTATCACAATGCTCACGAATCACTTCAAAGTATGGTTTTACTTCATCACAGTATGCTTCAGCCATTTCTTGACCATCAGTCAATACATTCGCTTTCTTTCTTTCGTTAGTCATCTCTACTACCTTAGAATTTATTCCTTCGATATGTCTAGAAATCTCTTTGATTAAAATAATTTGTTCTTTAGCTACTTTTTCAAAATCAGCTCCAAAGATATTTTTCAACCCACTCACATTTTCAATCAAAGTGTTTTGGTAACGAATAGCAGTTGGAATTACGTGGTTTGTTGCAATGTCTCCTAAAACTCTACCTTCAATTTGAATTTTCTTAGTATACTCTTCTAATTCAATTTCGTAACGCGCTTCAACTTCAATATGATTCATGATTCCAAGATCAGAAAACAAATCTAATGCTTGTTTAGATGCTCTTGCTTTCAAAGCTAGCGGAGTCGTTTTGAAGTTACTCAATCCTCTTTTCCCGGCTTCTATTTCCCATGCTTCGCTATATCCATCTCCTTCAAAAAGGATTTTTTTAGAATGTTTGATATACTCCCTCAAAACATTGAAAATCGCATCGTCTTTCTTCATGTCTTTAGACTCAATCAAAGCGTCAACCTCTTTCTTGAAATCTCTTAATTGTTTTGCAACAATCGCATTCAAGGTAGTCATTGAATTAGAACAGTTTGAATTAGAACCTACCGCTCTAAACTCAAATTTATTTCCCGTAAAAGCAAATGGTGAAGTTCTATTTCTGTCTGTATTATCTAAAAGAACATCAGGAATTTTACCTACTACATTTAATTTTAAATCTGTTTTTTCTTCTGGAGATAATTTACCAGCCGTTACACCTTCTAATTCAGCTAATACTTTAGTCAATTGTTCTCCAATAAATACAGAGATAATTGCTGGAGGCGCTTCATTTGCTCCTAATCTATGATCATTACCCGCAGTTGCAATAGCTCCTCTTAACAAAGCTTCATTGTCATTTACTGCTTTTATAGTATTGATAAAGAAAGTCAAAAACTGCAAATTGCTCATTGGCGTTTTACTTGGACTCAACAAGTTTACACCTGTATCTGTTGCCAATGACCAGTTATTATGTTTCCCTGAACCGTTCACTCCTTTAAATGGTTTTTCATGAAATAAAACTTTCAAATCATGACGCTCTGCTACTTTTTCCATTACGTCCATCAACAAACAGTTGTGATCAACAGCAAGGTTTGTTTCTTCAAAAATAGGTGCCAACTCAAATTGATTTGGTGCTACTTCATTGTGACGTGTTTTTACTGGTATTCCAAGCAACATGCATTCTTGCTCAAGATCTCTCATATAAGTAAGGGCACGAGTAGGAATTGAACCAAAATAATGGTCGTCTAATTGTTGTCCTTTAGCTGATGTATGTCCTAATAAAGTTCTCCCCGTCATCATAAGGTCTGGACGAGAAAGTGCTAACGCTCTGTCAATCAAGAAATATTCTTGTTCCCATCCTAGAGTTGCAGTAACTTTTTTTACATTTTTATCAAAATATTTACATACCTCAGTAGCTGCTTCATCCATAACCTGCAAAGCGCGCAATAAAGGTGTTTTATAATCTAAAGCTTCTCCTGTGTAAGAGATAAAAACCGTTGGAATACATAATGTAGTTCCAAAAATGAATGCTGGAGATGTAGGATCCCAAGCTGTATATCCTCTTGCTTCAAAAGTATTTCTAATTCCTCCATTAGGGAAACTAGAGGCATCTGGTTCTTGCTGCACTAATTGTGCTCCTCCAAATTTTTCTACTGGATCACTACCATCATATGAAGTTTCAAAGAAAGCATCATGTTTCTCAGCAGTAGCCCCTGTCAATGGTTGAAACCAGTGTGTGTAATGAGTTACTCCTTTAGACAAGGCCCATTCTTTCATACCCATTGCAATATAGTCTGCTAATTTTCTGTCTATTTTAGTTCCATGCTGCACCGCACCTTGAACTCCCTTAAAAGCATCTGAAGTTAAATACTGCTTCATCGCTTTATCATTAAACACATTTGAACCGAAAAGAATTGATTTTCTTCCAGTTTCTTCAAATTTAATTGGTTTTCTAGTTGAAGCTTCTCTCAAAGCTTGGAATCGTATTGTTGACATAAAAATTATATTTAAAAAATTAAACCCCTATTATTGAGGTGCAAATATAATTCAAATAATGTTTTTATAAAATTTTACCTCTAATTTTTTAGGGTAAAACCACTTAAATTGCTGTTTTCTTAAAAATACCCTGTTTTAATGACAACCTCTTAATTTTAGGCTCATATATTTTCAAATTGATATTTCAACAAAACTAGAAGGCTCTAATTACACTAAAATTCAAGTTTCTATGAATAAATCTCAAAGTTCGCAATCAAAAAGTATCTTTGTAAAACTATAAATAACTTGATTTATGATGGTCTGGATTTCTTTCTTTGTTATCGTTTTTATAATTCTCGCACTGGATTTAGGCGTTTTTAATAAAACCCCTCACATTATTAGTACAAAAGAGGCTACCAAATGGACAATAATTTGGGTGACACTTTCTTTTCTCTTTTCTGGGGTTATTTACTGGATATATGCTAATGATTACATTTCTAACCCAGACGAACTGAAACCTCTTGCCGCATCGATAAAATTCATTACTGGATATTTAATCGAATTGTCTTTAAGTGTGGATAACATATTTGTAATTGCTATTATATTTTCGGCATTTAAGATTCCACAAAAATACCAACATAGAGTTTTATTCTGGGGCATATTGGGCGCCATCGTTTTTAGAGGATTGATGATATTTTTTGGTGTTTTATTGATTCATAAATTCTTTTGGGCCACCTATCTTTTTGGCTTCTTCCTAATTTTCACCGCAATGAAAATGCTATTTACAAATGGCGAAGAAAAATTTGAACCTAAAAAATCATTTGTATATAAAAGCCTAAAAAAGTTAATTCCCATTTCAAATCATATCGATAAAGAACATTTTTTTGTAAAAAGACGGCACATCACTGCTGCCACTCCTTTATTTGTGGCATTAGTTGTTATTGAAGTCATGGATGTTGTATTCGCCATTGATAGCGTTCCTGCAATTCTCGCCATTACAAGCGATCCATTTTTAGTTTTTAGTTCTAATATTTTTGCCATTTTAGGATTGCGTTCTATGTATTTCTTTTTGGCCAATATGCTAGAAAAATTCAGCTATTTAGAATATAGTCTAATTGCCATATTAAGTTTTGTAGGCCTTAAAATGTTACTCCATGAACTTATTGATATTCCAGAGTGGGGTTCTTTAGTTTTTATAGCCGTTGCTCTTTTAAGTGGAATAATAGTGTCATTGAGAATGAATAAAGGAGAAGATTCTGAACGTAATATCTAATCCAAAGAATGACTACCTCCTTCTAATAAGTGGAGATTAAGCAAAAAAAAAGGAAATCTTGCGATTTCCTTTTTTTTTATGAATTCAATATATTTCTTAATTTCTTTTTTTAACATTACTATCATCAATATTATATCTTTTAATAACAGCGTTGTAGTCTGAATAATCTGGTTTAATTACTGATTTATTTGTATTTACCCCATCATCCCCAGGAATAATAACAACTCTGAATGTTTTACCCAATCTAAAACTAGTTGGTAATTGAGCTCGATCAAAGTTTGCATCAATCAAAATGGTAAATTGGTCAAAGGAGAAATTATAATTATATTGTGCCGTACCTCCTGCAAAATAATAAATTTGTGGTAATAATGCCCAAGTATCGATTCCTCCATTAGTATTAATTAATTCATAAATCAAAAGATTATCTCCTGAATAAATCTTTGGATTTAATGCATATGTAACTTTATAACCATTTGCTAAGGTAAAGTCAGGCCCCACTTCAAAAACTTCTGCAATCAATCCGTCCTGGCCATTTTGTCCATCAAGCCCGTCATATCCTGGAGGCCCTTCTGGTCCTGTACAACTCGAAAATAGTATCGCTCCAAAAATGCCTAAAAGTGTAATTATTTTTTTCATGGGTATATTTATTAAAAATAGTTTGTTCTATTAATATTTTCAAATCATTAATCGTACCAAAGTCACATTTTGAATCATTATATTTAGATTCCAAAGTATTTATAACTGGTCTTAAACACCAATTAGATTTTAAAACTGTAGCAGCATTAGCGCTTCGCTTTTTATTTTGATGTAAAATAAGGAAACCTCTCAGTTTCCCTATTTTCTTTTTTAAAGATCAATTTTCTGAATTTGGTTGTCCTTTATGTTTAAGGCCGTAATCACATCTGAATAACTATTTTTGTTTATTGAATTAGCAAAACTTGCGGGAACAACAACAATTCTAATTACCTGATTTATCCTAAAATTAGTAGACACAGATTGTAAATCGTTACCAATCATATAAATATTTACATCGCGATTGGTATAATCAAATCTAAAACCAAAATCCAATGCTCCATTATTAAAATAGTAGGTTTCTGGTAATAATTCCCACAAATCTCCCTGTGAGTTAACGCCAGATAATCGATAGGTCAAAACCACATCTGAAGAATAAATTGGAGGATTAAAGGTCACCAATCTACTGTAATTATTAGTCGAACTGAATGAAGTAGTTACTTCAAAAACTTCAGTGGTCGCAATAGGTGTAATAGGTGCAACTTCAAAACTACCTGTTGTTGTACAACTTTGCAAAGTAAAAATTCCTGCAATGGCTAAAAGTGTAATTATCTTTTTCATTTTTTTAAATTTAAGGGGTTTCTTATTTTCGTATATTCATTAACTATGCCAAAATTTATATTGTAAAAAAAAACACAGCATTGAAACATGGAAAAAAAACTAAAATTACACATGGTTATGCTAGGCTGCACGCCGGCTGGACGACTTACGGAACAACATGATATTTTCTTTGGAATTGGAGCTTCCCTAAAAGATTTGATCCCAGAAATGAAAGCTTTTTGGCCCGAGGCCAAAGGAAAAATCCATATCGATGCTTGGCGCGAAGTTTCAGTCGCGGACAATTTTTCGATTGAAATTATAACTAAAGAAACCGCTGAAAATACCAATTTAGACCATTTGTTTTTTATCAACTTAGGAGGTTATAAGGAAAATGAGTTTGAAGAGTACCATTACAAACTGCTAACCGTTGCTACATCTTTAGGGCTCGCCTCCAAGAAGTCCAGAAAAACCACATTTTACAAGCATTGTGGTTTTAAGGGTGCCGGCGTCTCACATATCGACGATAAATACGGAATCGATATTGACGATATATATAAGGTAACTGACATCTTGGATAGTCAACTCAAAGAAAAATATTCCATAAAAATAACCAAATCAGGAACAAAACTGCACGAAGACGTTTTGCATATTGGGTATTTAAAAATATCCGGGATTAAGTAAATTATTCCATTAAAGGACATGTTTTGTCAAAACAGCTTGAACAAAATTATGTTTATTTTAATACCTCTTTATGACTTGTCCCTGCATATAAGTTGTAATTTTAAAGTAATAATAAAAATTACAATTACAAAGTTATGGAAAAGAGAATAGCTATTTTAGCAACAAACGGATTTGAAGAAGTTGAATTAAGTTCCCCTAAAGAATATCTAGAAAAACAAGGTTGGAAAGCCGAAATTGTGAGTCCAGAAAACGGAAGCATAAAATCATGGGCTTCTACTGACTGGGGAAAAGATTATAAAGTTGATCAAGAATTAAAAAATGTTAAAGCTGCTGATTATGACGCTTTAGTTTTACCCGGTGGAGTTATTAATCCAGATATACTGCGTACAAATGATAGCGCCTTGCATTTTATAAAAGAATTTTTTAAAGCGGGAAAACCAGTAGCCGCAATCTGTCACGGTCCACAAATTTTAATTAGTGCCGGACTGGTGAAAGGACGAAAAATGACCTCCTATCCTTCTATAAAAGTAGATTTAATAAATGCTGGCGCAGAATGGCATGATTTAGAAGTAGTTGTAGACAATGGTCTTGTTACGAGCCGAAACCCTGATGACTTAGATGCTTTCAATAAAAAAATTGTTGAAGAGATTAAAGAAGGAAAGCACCAACAAATACTCTAAATAAATAAGACAAAAAAAAATGCGGAAAATATCTTCCGCATTTTTTTTCTTCTTGTAAGTATTGACAACCTTTTCTAAACTCTTTTTTTTTACGAGATCCCGATAGTCAGCGGAATAAACGATTTACACACTTTTTTCGCTAGAAAAGATCCCGATTGAACATCGGGATAAGCGATTCACACCCTTTTTTGCTCTGCAAAAAGTGGTTTTCTGCTTACATATTTCTTCTATATTGTCCACCTACTTCAAATAATGCAGCAGTGATTTGTCCCAAAGAACAAACCTTAGTCGCTTCCATTAAATGATCGAATAAGTTTTCGTTATTAATAGCTGCTTCTTGAATCGTATTCAAAATCTCATCTACTTTGTCATGATTTGCTTTGTGCAAATTATCCAACATCGTGATTTGGTATTGCTTCTCTTCTTCAGTAGCCCGAATCACCTCAGCAGGAATCACCGTTGGAGACCCTTTAGAACTCAAGAACGTATTCACTCCAATGATTGGAAATTCCCCTGTATGTTTCAACGTTTCATAATACAAACTCTCTTCTTGAATTTTAGAACGTTGGTACATGGTTTCCATAGCACCTAGAACACCTCCACGCTCAGTGATTCTATCGAATTCTAATAATACGGCAGCTTCAACCAAATCCGTTAATTCTTCGATGATAAAAGCACCTTGAATTGGATTTTCATTTTTGGCTAGACCTAATTCTTTATTGATAATCAACTGAATTGCCATCGCACGACGCACTGATTCTTCCGTTGGCGTAGTAATCGCTTCATCATAAGCATTCGTATGCAATGAATTACAGTTATCATAAATCGCGTACAAGGCTTGTAAAGTCGTACGAATATCATTGAAATCAATTTCTTGTGCGTGTAATGAACGACCTGATGTTTGAATATGGTATTTCAACATTTGAGCGCGTTCGTTAGCACCATATTTATTTTTCATGGCTTTCGCCCAAATTTTACGTGCTACACGACCAATAACTGCATATTCAGGATCTACTCCATTCGAAAAGAAGAAAGATAAGTTAGGTCCGAAATCGTTGATACTCATTCCGCGACTCAAATAGTACTCTACATACGTAAATCCATTTGAAAGTGTGAATGCTAATTGTGTAATTGGATTTGCACCTGCTTCGGCAATGTGATATCCTGAAATTGAAACCGAATAAAAGTTCCTTACGTTTTTAGTTATGAAATATTCCTGAACATCACCCATTAAACGCAACGCAAATTCAGTAGAGAAAATACAAGTGTTTTGTGCCTGATCTTCTTTTAAAATATCTGCTTGAACCGTTCCACGAACTTGTGACAAGGTTCTCGCTTTTATTTCATTATAAACATCCATAGGTAAAACCTGATCTCCAGTCACACCCAAAAGCATCAATCCTAAACCGCTATTTCCAGCCGGTAAATCACCTTGATAATGTGGTCTTTCGACCCCTTTTCCTTTATATATAGCATTGATTTTTACGGCAACTTCTTTTTCTAAACCGTTTTGATTAATATAATATTCGCATTGTTGATCGATGGCGGCATTCATGAAAAAACCTAACAACATAGGTGCTGGCCCATTGATAGTCATACTTACTGATGTCATGGCATGAACCAAATCAAAACCAGAATACAATTTTTTAGCATCATCCAAACAACAGATAGAAACTCCAGCATTCCCGATTTTTCCGTAAATATCAGGACGGATGTGAGGATCATTCCCATATAATGTCACACTGTCAAAAGCGGTGGACAATCGTTTTGCAGGCAATCCTGCACTTACGTAATGAAAACGTTTGTTTGTTCTTTCTGGCCCACCTTCACCTGCAAACATACGAGAAGGATCTTCTCCTTCACGTTTAAAAGGATATAAACCTGCGGTAAAAGGAAATTCTCCCGGAACATTTTCCTGTAAACACCAACGTAGAATATCTCCCCAAGCTTGGTACTTTGGTAAGGCAATTTTTGGGATTTGAGAATGAGAAAGGGACTCAGTATGTGTCGCCATTTTTATTTCTCTATCACGCACTTTAAAAGTATAAATCGGATTTTTATATTTATTTACTTTTTCATTCCAAGTCAATATAATTTCCCAATTGTACGGATCTAAATCCATTTTTACTTTATCAAACTGATTCAGTAAAAGGTTCAGAAAAATTCTGTGTTCATCATGTTGCTCTGTAGCGCTTGGCAATACGGATGAATCGTCAATTCCAGCTTTTGTAATAACAGGTACTTTTCCTGAAACTGTTTCCAAAGTTTTGAAAATACCGTATAATTTTTGAGCTACTTGTTCCTGAGTCACTGCAGTTTCATCATAATGACGATTACTTTCGGCGATTTCAGATAGGTAACGGGTTCTATGTGGAGGAATAACGTAAATCTTCTCGCTCATTTCACGAGTGATTTCGAATGTTGATTTCAAATCGGAATTTGTTTTCTCAACAACCTTATCCATAATCGCTTTGTACAACGTATTCATTCCTGGGTCATTGAACTGTGAAGCAATAGTTCCAAAAACGGGCATTTCATCAGGATTCACATCCCATAGATTATGGTTGCGTTGGTATTGTTTTTTCACGTCTCGGATCGCATCTAAAGCTCCGCGTTTGTCAAACTTATTTAATGCTACTAAATCAGCAAAATCAAGCATGTCGATTTTCTCCAATTGAGTTGCAGCACCAAACTCAGGTGTCATAACATATAATGACACATCAGAATGGTCCATGATTTCCGTATCCGATTGACCAATACCAGAAGTCTCTAAAATGATAATATCATACTTAGCAGCCTTGATCACTTGGATTGCCTCTGCTACATATTTTGACAATGCCAAATTAGATTGACGCGTTGCCAAAGATCGCATAAAAACTCTAGGACTATTAATCGCATTCATTCGGATTCTGTCTCCTAGAAGTGCTCCTCCCGTTTTTCGTTTTGATGGATCTACAGAAATCAAACCAATCGTTTTTTCTGGAAAATCGATTAGAAAACGACGAACCAACTCATCCACCAAAGATGATTTTCCTGAGCCTCCTGTTCCCGTAATTCCAAGAACTGGTGTAGTGCAGGTTTCATTCATTTTATGAATAGCATCCAAAGCGGGTTTTGCTATTTCTGGAAAATTCTCAGCCGCAGAAATAATTCTGGCGATGGCTGTTGGATTTTTTGATGCTAATTGTTCTAATTCATTGGTCAACTTATCTCCTGTTGGAAAATCGGAACGCTCGACCAAATCATTTATCATTCCTTGTAACCCCATAGAACGACCATCATCTGGCGCGTAAATACGGGTAATCCCATAGGCTTGCAATTCAGCAATTTCAGAAGGTAGAATCACTCCACCACCGCCGCCAAATATCTTAATGTGACCGGCTCCTTTTTCTACAAGCAAATCATACATATATTTAAAATACTCCATATGACCTCCTTGATAGGACGTCAAAGCAATCGCATTTGCATCTTCTTGAATAGCGGTATTGACCACTTCTTCGACACTGCGATCATGACCAAGATGAATTACCTCAACACCTGTAGATTGGATAATTCGTCTCATGATGTTTATGGCTGCATCGTGACCGTCAAAAAGAGAGGCTGCAGTAACAATTCTTACTTTATTCTTAGGGATATAGGGTGTTTGTGGATTCATTTTGAGAATATGATAATTTTAGTGCTGCAATTTACAATTTTTTTTACTGATTGTTTCCCCTTCGTTATTTTATGTTAACTAAATAATTAGATAAACCTTTGATAATTATAAAAGCTTAATTATAACACCTAGATACCAATTGCTAGATTAAAAGAGTATTAATTTAAAGTTTAATGATAAAACCTATTTTCTCAGGCTTAATCAAATATAAACTAAAATTAAATTTATTGCTTTTTACTATAAATAATACTAAAAATTTGACAATCATTGATTAGAATTATACTTTTGAAACAAAAAAACATGAAAAAAATCACCTTATTCTTATTATTAACTGTAATTACTAGTGCTTCCTATGCTCAAAAAGCAGATACAGAGAAGAAAAAAATTAAAATTAACATTCCGAAATCTGAATTATTCAAAGACATTAAGACTTACAACATTATCATTCAAGGCGATGATACTTGGAACGCTGATTTTGCTAACAAGAAAAAAAATACCTATGAAAATAATCTAACAAAAAACACTATCGAAGATTATTCTAAAAAAGACACCATTAATCCAGATGTTAGAGTTTTAATGGGATACAAAGGCGCTACTTATAAAAAAGCGAGTAATGGTCAATATTTATTAGATGGAGATTTCAAATATTTAGTTTTAGGAAAAAATAACGAAATACTATATGAGAAAGGATCTAATGCTATGTTATATTCTCCTACTTATAATGGAAAACCATACATAAGTTTAGCAAATGATCTAAATAATATCGGGTATAAATATTTAACTGATAATAACATCATCGTTAGCGAAAAAGAGATTGATTTTAACTATGGTTTTTTTGATAAAGCAGAAGAATTCACTGAACTTGCCGCATTTAACACTAAAACAGATGAGTTTTTAAAAAAGATAGAAACTAATTCAACAGATCGAACATACTTAAATGAAATGGAAAAATTTTATTTGACTTATGTAGGCAAAGAATATAAAAAAATAAAACCAAAAGATTACAACAAGGTTATCTACCTTAATCTATCAATTACTCAACTACTTCTAAACGACTTCGACAAATCTTTAGACTATTTAGAAACAGCTAAACAAGGTGCCGGAATGTTCAGTATGTGGCCAACAGAGGCGAAAGCTACTATCGATAGCTTTATTACCGTTAATTCAAAAAACTCTGGTGTAAAAGTTGATAACCTAACCTATGATTCAGCTTATTATATTTACATCAACGGTAGTGTAATGCAAAATGGAAAAACACAAACTGGAAAATTAAAAGTAGATCGCTTTACAAATGCTTCAGAAGGAAGTATCTTGAGTTCTAACGATCCTACAAAACCAAAAGTATGGATTTATAAAGATAATGGTGAAGTTGATTTTATTTTTATTGACGATAAAACGACTATAACGACAAACAATGGGATTGAGTTAATTTACATTCCTTACCACAGCAACTTCATATTAGTCGAAAAAACTGCAGATTCATGTTATAAAAAATTCGAATCTAATTCTAATTTAATCTACTGCAATCAAGTCGGAAAATTTGAATTAAAAAAATAGTACTTCATCTTAATTTCAATAAGAAAGGGATTTAGCATCGGTTAAATCCCTTTCTTCATTTAAGTCGATTAAATATTCCTCTAGATAAGTCAGTTTTTTTGATATAAATCACCTAAAAAGTAACATTATAGTTGACATAAACAGCTTCTTAAATAAAACCTAAACTTTATGCTCCAAAAACAATTAATGGCTTCGTATTTGAATAAGTAGTATTTTTGGCTGAAACCAAATGGCAACAAAGCTGAAGTAAACAAATAAAATGATGAATATGAAAAAATTTTTGCTTTTAACAATGGTATTTTCTCTTTTTGGTTGCGCTGAGATGCAACAGGTCATGAATCAGTTCCCACAGACGGACGGCACGGGTTTTCTTGATATTTCAGGAGGGTTGAAAGAAGCCCTGAATAACGGTATTTCTAAACAAGTAACTAAGTTGACTGCCACTGATGGTTTTTACAAAAATGAAGCGGTGAAGATTCTTTTACCGGAAGAATTGAGGAAAGTAGATGCTGGATTAAGAAGCATTGGTCTTAGCTCTTTGGCCGATGAAGGTCTTAAAGTATTGAATCGTGCGGCAGAAGATGCGGTGAAAGAAGCGACTCCTATATTTATAAACGCAGTAACCAGCATGTCATTTGCAGATGCTAGAGGAATCTTGATGGGGAACGAAAGTTCAGCTACTAATTATTTACAAAACAGTACTTCTACTGCTTTATACGGGAAGTTTAATCCTGTAATAAAAAATTCATTCACTAAAGTGGGTGCTGATAAAGTGTGGACGAACATCATCACTAAATACAATAGCATTCCACTGGTAAATAAGGTAAACCCTGATTTGACAGATTATGTAACGAATCAAGCAATGAAAGGAGTTTTTAAAATGGTAGCTGTCGAAGAAAAAAACATCAGAACAAATCTTAGCTCCAGAACCTCTGTTTTATTACAAAGAGTTTTTGCGTTGCAGGACAAAAAGATATAATTCTTTGGCTTACACCAATGCTATTTAAAATTCACACAAAAAAACAGAGGTAACCAGAGATTTAAAACATCTTTTATCTCTTTATTTTAAGCAAAATGGTTTAGTTTTGATTTTCATTTCATATGCTATTATGAAACATGGAAATCAGAACCAAACTTTTTTTGTTACCAAAAAAAGAATTTAAAACACCAAAAGAACCATCTATAATGCAAAAAATCACCCTACTTATTCATTGCAAAGATCAAAAAGGAATTATTGCAACCGTAACTAATTTTATACTGAAAGTAGAAGGAAATATCACTTATTTAGACCAGCATGTTGATGTGGAGCAAAATGTGTTTTTTATGCGACTTGAAAGTGAACTCACAAATCCATCTAGCAGCGTAGAAGCTATAAGAGCCGATTTTCAGCAAACCATTGCTACTGATTTCGATATGTCTTGGGATCTCTACGACAAGGAAGTAAAACCTAAAATGGCATTGTTTGTTTCCAAATACAATCATTGTTTGTATGATATTTTAGGACGTTACAGTGCTGGAGAATTGAATGTGGAAATTCCTTTGATTATATCCAATCATATGGACTTAAAACCCATCGCTGATCAATTCAACATTCCGTTTTATCATGTTCCTTTTACTAAAGACAACAAGGCAGAAGGTGAAAAACAACAGATTGAATTACTCCAGAAACACGAAATCAATTTTATTGTACTAGCGCGTTACATGCAGATCATAACACCTGATTTGATTTCGCTGTACGAAAATAAAATCATCAATATTCATCATTCGTTTTTACCTGCTTTTCCTGGGGCTAAACCCTATCATTCGGCTTTTAAAAGAGGAGTAAAAATCATTGGTGCCACCAGTCATTACGTTACCGAAGAACTAGATGAAGGCCCCATTATTGAGCAGGACATCACTAGGGTTTCACATATCAATTCTGTAGATGATTTTATTATGAAAGGAAAAGATTTGGAGCGCACTGTTTTGGCAAGAGCCATAAAACTACATGCCGAAAGAAAAGTGATGGTTTACTCCAATAAAACGGTAGTTTTTTATTAACTAGGTTCTAATAAAATCACAAAAGTTAAAACTATTTTAGAACAAAGTGGAATTGATTAAATTTGGCAATAAATTTAAAAAAAATGAAAAAATTAGTATTACTGTTATTGTTGGTTCCTTTAATTAGTTCCGCACAATTTAAAGATTTGTTAAAAAAAGCTACCGATAAAGCTGCTACTATTAGCAGTTCAAATTCAGGTTTAGATATTGCTGCTGGACTAAAAGAAGCGCTAAACAAAGGAGTTACAGAGCAAGTTTCTAAATTAACAAAGGATGACGGATTTTATAAAAATGAAGCCGTAAAAATATTAATGCCTGAGGAATTAGCTAGAGTAGACAAAACTTTACGTAAAATGGGGATGAGCAGCTTAGCAGACGACGGAATAAAAGCACTGAATCGTGCTGCCGAAGATGCTGTAAAAGAAGCTACACCAATTTTTGTTTCTGCCATAAAAAACATGAGCATCGCTGATGCTAAAAGTATTTTGTTAGGCGCTGACAATTCCGCGACCAATTATCTACAAACTAGTACAACAACCGCATTATACATGAAGTTCAGTCCAGTGGTACAAACCTCTATTGGAAAAGTTGGCGCTGATGTAGTTTGGGCAAACATTATTACAAAATACAATACGCTTCCACTAGTATCTAGAATAAATCCAGATATTACAGATTACGTTACCAATAAAGCACTTGATGGTGTTTTTAAAATGATTACGGTCGAAGAAAAAAATATAAGAAGTAATTTAAACGCCAGAACTTCTGACACTCTTAAAAAAGTTTTTGCTTTACAAGATAAAAACTAAACCTCTATGGACTTAAAGTCCATAGATTTGGTTGTCAGACTTAAAGTCTGCATGTTGTATTGCTAATATTTACCGCAGATTCGCAAATTATTTTATATCAATTATTTTAAAATTTGCGAATCTGCGGTGTTAACATTTTTTAGAAGCTAAAGCGAGATGCACTGAAAGTACATAGTTTTAAACTCTATTTGAGACCAATAAAATTTACCAAAAAAGTAAGCTTAAATCTTAACTTTTGTACAACAAACTAATAACAAAAACTTAACAACGAACAACTCGCAAATGTACCATCTTTGCAGAGTAATAAACTGGTTATTTATTATTTGGTTTTGGTTAGTTAAAGAACTGCCGGTATTCATAGAGTACCGGCATTTTTTATTTAGTTCCGCCCAAAAAAGAAAGAACCGCATCGTTAAAAACATTAGGTTGCTCGACGTTTACCACATGACCACAATTGACCACAACAAATAATTTTGAGGACCTATAATGACTCTCGACTACTTTTCTCACTGATGGTAAAAACATATAATCTTCTTCACCCATAACATAAAGAGTAGGGATATTTAATTCGACCTGACGAAACCACTTAAGAATAGGGTTAATTTCAGCTGTAAGCTTGAACCATTTTAGAAATTCTTTATGGTATAATTTCTTTGCCTCATTTATAAAAAGAATACGCGATTGTTTGTGGTTTTTTTTTGGCATAATCACAAAGGCAAAGAATCGGTATAAAACCAAGTAAGGCAAAACATACTTAAATGTATTTCCCAAACGCATTAATATCTGGGAACGAAAATTCATTTTTAAGATTGCACCACCAAGGATCATACTTTGTACTCTTTGTGGATGCATTTCAGCTAATTGCCTGATCAGAATCGTGCCCAGTGAAATTCCAACAAAATGTGATTTTTCAATTTTTAGAAAATCTAAAACCTCCAGAATATCATTGGCAAGCGCCGAAAAAGTATATTTTTGTTTGAAAGCGGTTTTTAGCGAGGATTTAGAATTTCCATGACCGCGCAAATCCAATAACAACACATTATACTGTTTTTGAAAATCCCTGATTTGTTTGAACCAAATCGATGAACTTCCACCTGCACCATGCACAAAAGTTACCCATTGGGTACTATTCGAATTCTCGTAAATGGTATAGTTAAGCACGTTTTTTTTTGTAAAAATAGTACTTTAATTTTAAATCCCACTCTTAACCATTTTTATTGCTTGTTTTCTAATAGTATAACGTAAATTTGCCGAAAAAATACCACCATGATTGGATTGCTGCAAGAGAAAAGTGAAATTGAAAAACTCCAAAAAGAATACAAAATGTTTTCTGAATTAAATTTTAATATCGATACTGATCTACTTTTAAAAGTAACAATTCCTGAAGAAGAATTGGTTCTAGAAGAATCTGAGTATTAAATAAATTAGAAGTTTAAAATTATTTAAACCTATTTCAAAACAAAAAAGGGATTCTGATAACTATCAGAATCCCTTTTTTTAGTTTACAAAACTACTAGAGTGAATTTATAAATTCAAATAGCTTGTTCCTCTCGGTTGCAGCTAGTTTTTTAAAGCTATCCTTTGCTTTCTGAGCTTCGCCACCATGCCATAGAATCGCTTCGGTAACATTTCTAGCTCTACCATCATGCAATAAATTAGTATGTTTGTTTACGGTATTGATCAAACCAATTCCCCACAAAGGCTGCGTTCTCCATTCGTTACCAGAAGCCTCAAAATCGGGGGCGTTATCCGCTAAACCAGCTCCCATATCATGCAACAATAAATCTGTATAAGGTCTAATGGTTTGATTACGCAAGGCTGTAATCGCATGTGAATTTCCCGTTTGTACTTTAGCGATATGACAGCTCGTACAATTAATTGTTTCGAATATTCTCTTTCCTTCTAAAACGTTTTGTTCTTTGTAATTTCTTCTGCCAGGAACCGCAAGCGTACTCGAATATAAGGCTACTTTATTTAGATTAGAGTCTGTGATTTCAGGTGTTCCTCCGTTAGCTATTGCATCACAATCTACGCCAGGCGGACAGTTTTCTGTTGGAAATAAACTAGACGTAAGTCCGATATCACCCGAAAAAGCAGCAGCTACTTGCTGCCGAACATTGGGTTGGTTTGCTTTCCAGCCAAAGCGCCCTATTTTTTTTGAATTTGAAGCAATGTCGTAAACATAGTTTAGTTTTCCTGATATTCCGTCCTTATTATTGTCGTTAGGATCTGCCCATTTAAGTAATGTACTTTCATCAATTGCTTCTAATAAGCCTAAACCGATCATTTGATTGGCTACTCTAGGAGATACTTTTATACCTGAAGCAAATGCACCGTAACCTAAACTATTAATTTGATAATTGGGTTTTCTAAGTACTACTAAAGTTCCATCATCAAAAGTTTCCGTTATGTCCTCATAAACAATGTTAAATTTTCCTTTTACGGTTTGTCCTAAAATGGCATTATCTTGCAGTTGTCCTCCATAAATAGGATCCGAAAAAGAGCTGCCGTTACTGTTGACACCAGTTACACTTAAACGCAACAATAAACCATGTGCCGTTTCTCCATCTACTAAAGGAGGTCTTCCTCGACCATCTTTAAAATGGCATCCAGAACAGGAAACTGCATTAAAAAAAGGCCCTAAACCATCTCTAGCAGTTGTAGAGGCCGGCGCTGTAACCCAGCTTTGACGAAAAAAGGAATTCCCGATTCCGAAATCACCTTGTTCGTCAAAAGTCAAATTAGGTGCCGAAAAGCCAAAAGCCTCTTCAGTAGCATTAAAAAAGGTAGTTTCACCTCCTGAGTATTGTTCCCCTTCTTCGGCAGTAAGCGGAATGTATTTATCATCACTATTAGTACAGCTATAGAATTGAAAACCAATTAACAAAAACAAAATCTTTACACTATTCTTCATTATTTTAAAACAGAAAAAAGTGTCCTTAAAAAAAGGACACTTTAAATTATACAAATATTCTTAAATTACCCATTAACAATAATTCCTATCTTTACAGCTCCAGCCAATAAATTCGCGCCTAAATTTTTAAGTGCTACAACAGCAACATTAACCTTAGCACCTTCAACAGAGTCGATTCCACCAGAAATGGCTAAATCAAATGGGGTTATAATCGCTGCTACTTTATTTAAAGAAGCAGTTACAGCCACATTAGTATCATTGTAAACAGCTACATTAGCTTGCATCACTAAATCTTCTAACGAAGGACCGTCAATAATGCCATATTTTCCTTGGTAAACATTAATAACACCTTGTAAATTCAAAGCAATATCTCTGTGTGTATTATCACTAAAACAAGAATGTTCATCTTCTTGATCTGCATTTCCTAAAGCAACATACATACGCTCAACAGGCAATTCAGCCGAAACAAGCGTTGTTATTCCCAAGTAAATATTCTTGATTGCTTGATCATCAGATAATGCTAAAAACGTTTTTCTATATGGTCCGTCTACCTTCCATTGGTTTACCATATAATCTAAATTATCCGTCAATAAATCAGCACAAACTTTTAGATATGTAGCTCTTCGACTTTGAAATGTAGCAGTTCCACCTACAACATAATCGGTATAAGGTCTTAAACCTGCTTTTTTCTCAGAAGGAGCAGATAAATCTTGTCCCCACAGTAAAAATTCAATAGCATGATATCCTACGCTAATATTCTTTTCTCCACCATTTTCATTTTCAGCTTCTAAAAATGCTTTATCAATAATGGGGAATAAAACTGGATTGTTAATAATTCCTGAAGCACTTGCTCCATCTACATAGTCAATATAATTTTCATCTAAAGGCCAAGCATTCATTAGACTTTCTGGTCCGTTTTCATCATCAACGGGACCATTTGCAAAACGAAAAGCTTCCGTTGTTCCGTAACTCTCTCTTGATTGTTTCCATTTTGATTTAGCTGTATCAAAATTAGCTTGAGTTGGAGCATTCGTAAAAGTATTTATCGCTGTTTCTAAAACAACAGCATCATCATAAGCTTGTTTATAATTGGCGTAAGCAATAGCAGCATAGTTTGCTACAACCTGTTTTTTAGTGACATTAGAATCGGTTGAATTATCGTCATCATTATTACATGAGAATATTAAACCACCGATTAGTAAAAATAATGATGTTCTCAAAAGCGCTTTATTCATTTTATTATTATTTAGATTAATTAAATTTAAGGCGAAAGTATTTACTTTTATTTAAACGTCAAAATGTTATCTAGATTAATTTTAAATAAAAATGAAGTAATATTTATAACAATCTTGCTAACTGAATCTTAGTGTATACTAGGAAATAAATTTCTTTATATTCTAAAAACCTCCATCGTTAAGCAATAGCAACATCTTGTACAACTGTTTAATCACAACAGATAAATATTATTTAGAAAAATTCTAAACAAAGTTTTGGAATTCTAAAATTGAGTTATATATTTGCACAAAACTATTCTTATTCAATCTAAATAAACAACTGTTATGACACTTAATAAAGTTCTACTCTCAACGTTACTATTGACAGCGTTAACAATCACTTCATGTTCAAATGATGATACTACAGAACAAAAACCTAATTATAGCGTTCCAGCAACGTACACCTTTGAAAGAAGTAGTACTACAACCGTAGACTTTTCTGGACAAAGTAGTCGTTTACTTATGCTTGAGGAAATGGGAAATAGCATTAAAATTGCCGCTACAAATGGAACAGCTGTAAGTCAAACCCTTTTAAGCAATATGTATTCTAATACCAACAACGCTTTTGAAAATATCGCTTTAAATACTTCTGGAAAACAATTAAAAGATAAAACTGCAGCATCAAAAGACTACTTTCAATTATTTTTAGGTGGTGGAACAACTACTGAAAAAGTAAGTGTTCAATCTTTCTTTGAAACTCAATTAACTTTAGCAAATACAGCAAGTCTAGGTACAACAGCTTCAGCAGGTGTAGCAGGTTCCTATCTTGATGGAACTAGCAAAAGATTGTTTGCTGCCAATGGATTAGAACCACAACAAGTTCTATTAAAAGGAATGATGGGCGCTTGCTTTATGGATCAAATCGTCAATAACTATTTAAGTAAAAACAAATTAGACGAAGGAACAAATAAAATAAATAACACCAATAAAGTTTTAGAAGACAGTAAAACGTACACTACAATGGAACATACTTGGGATGAGGCTTACGGTTACATCTATGGTGTGGATGGTACAAAATTTTGGAGTAGCTACATAGATCAAGTAAATGCTGATACTGATTTCAATACTGTAAAAGCAGATATCAACCTAGCTTTTCGTACCGGTAGAGCAGCGATTGTAGCTAATGACTACGCTACACGTGATGCACAAATTGACATAATAAAAGCTAAACTAGCATTAGTTCCTGCAGTTAGAGCTGTTTTCTATCTTCAAGAAGGAAAAGGAAAATTAATTACTGATAAAGGTGCTAAAGCGTTTCACGCACTTTCAGAAGCATACGGTTTTATAATTTCATTGCGATATACGAACAAACCAGGTACGGACAAACCTTATTTTACAAAAGCAGAAGTTGATGCAATGTTAGCTACTATGGTAAGCGGTACAAATGGATTTTGGGACATTGATACGCTTGGAACAAAATTAGACAGCATATCAGCGCAAATTGCAACTAAATTTGGATTCACAGTTACACAAGCTGCTACAGTAAATTAATTTAGAATTAATACAAATAAGTACAATTGGTTTTGTATTTTTGCACAAAATTTATTAAAATGAAAAAACTATTTATACTCCTTGGTGCTTTACTAACTATCGCAGCTTGTTCATCAAATGACAGCAGCGAAACTAGTACGGATGGTAATAATTACAACCGAACGCTACTTTTAACAAACTGGGCAGACAACATTATCATTCCTAGCTATGTTAATTACCAAGCTAAAATAGAAGTATTAGCCACTAATATCAATACCTTCAATACTGTCTCAACTGAAGCAAATCTTCAAGCGGTAAGAGCCTCATGGATAGAAGCCTATAAAGCGTATCAATATGTTGCTATATACAGTTTTGGTAAATCAGAGGAAATCAACTTAAAAGAGAGCGCTAACACCTACCCTACTAATGCCACAGCTATTGAGGCTAATGTTACTGCCGGTGGATACAATCTGGCATTGTTGTCTCAATTTGACAAACAAGGTTTCCCTGCTTTGGATTATTTGATTAATGGATCAAATACTACTGATGCGTTAATTGTAGCTCGTTATACTACTAACGTAAATGCAGCAAACTATAAAAAATACTTAACCGATGTCGTTACGCGCTTAAAGTCAAGTGCAGACACTGTATTAGCAGACTGGAATTCAAGTTATAGAAACAGTTACATTGCCAATAGCGGAACTTCTGTAAGCAGTTCGGTAAACATTACTACAAATAACTTCGTAAAGAATTTAGAGAAAAATGTACGTTCTGGAAAACTTGGAATTCCAGCAGGGGTTTTCTCTGGCGGGGTAAAATACCCAGAGAAAGTAGAAGGTTTTTATAAAAACGATGTTTCAAAAGAGTTGTTAAACACGGCCATTCAAGCTTCACAAGATTTCTTTAACGGAAAACACTTTAATAAAACCACCTCAGGAGAAGGTTTAGCATCTTATTTGGATTACCTTAAAACTGTTCGTAACGGCCAAAATCTGAGCACGATTATCAACAATCAATTTACCGCTATTTTTGCAGTAAATGCTACTCTAAACAACAGCTTCTCAAGTCAGATAAATACAGATAATGCAAAAATGATCCTAGCTTACGATGCGTTACAACAAAATGTAATCTATACTAAACTAGACATGATGCAAGCTTTAAACATTACTATTGACTATGTTGATGGAGACGGTGATTAATTATGAGTAACCAAATTAAAAAATATCTGAATACCTATTCAAATGCCTCGACGCTAGCTTTCTTTAGGCTAGCGTTTGGTTTAATGATGCTATTGAGTTTAATTCGCTTTGCTAGTTACGGATGGATTAAGAAATTCTATATTGATCCGCAATTTCATTTTACGTATTACGGGTTTCAGTGGGTAAAACCTTTTGGGAACTACACCTATTTACTTTTTATCATTGCTGGAATCGCTGCTTTATTTGTTGCAATAGGATATAAATACAAGTGGGCTATCGCTGCCTTTTTCTTGAGCTTTACCTACATCGAACTACTAGACAAGACAACTTACCTTAATCATTATTATTTCATCACTATTATTAGTCTTGTGCTGTTATTTTTACCAGCAAACTGTTATTTTTCAGTGGATGCTTTAAAGAATGAAAAAAACCGATTTGAGAAAATCCCACGTTGGAATATTGACATTTTAAAATTATTATTGGCTATTGTTTACTTCTATGCTGGTTTAGCAAAACTAAACTCTGACTGGTTATTACAAGCTATGCCTCTTAAAATATGGTTGCCTAATAACTCTAATCTCCCATTAATAGGTTCATTACTAAATGAAAACTGGGTACATTATGTTTTTAGCTGGACTGGAGCTATCTATGATCTCGGAATTGTATTTTTATTACTTTACAAAAGAACCCGAATATTCGGTTTTATTTTAGTTGTTGTATTTCATATTCTAACTAAAATATTATTCCCAATTGGCGTTTTCCCTTATGTAATGATCATCAGTTCTTTGATTTTCTTTGATGCTAATTTCCATAAAAAAGCATTGTCCTTTTTAGGGAAACTGATTTCCATTCCTATTTTAATATTCGAAAATGGAAAAGAAAAAATACCCAATCTTAACTCTCTATATAAAACAAAATTAGTTTTTATAAGCTGCTTTATTGCGTTTCAGTTATTATTCCCTTTTCGTTATTTATGTTATCCCAATGAGTTGTTTTGGACTGAAGAAGGTTTCCGATTCACGTGGCGCGTTATGTTGATGGAAAAAGCAGGATATGCCACGTTTAAAGTAAAAGATGCTGTTTCTAAAAAGGAAATTACCATCAACAACAGTCACTTTTTGACCACATTTCAAGAAAAACAAATGGCTTTCCAGCCCGATTTCATTTTGGAATATGCTCATTATTTACACGATTATTATCAAAAACAAGGCCTTAATAATCCGGAAGTTTATGTAGAAAGCTATGTAGCACTAAACGGAAGATTAAGCCAAAAATATATAGACCCAAAAATAAATCTAGCAAACGAAAATGAAAATTTCAAACACAAAACTTGGATACTGCCTTTCAATGACACGATTAAGGGATTTTAGTATTCTCATCTTTTTATTGTTTTCTGTAGGTAGTTTTGCCCAAAATAAAATTGCGGGTGTAGTTACTGATGGAAACGGAAAAAAATTAATAGCTGTAGAAATATACAATAAAACGTCCAATACGAAAGTATTTACAGACGCTTTAGGCGCTTTTGAAATTGATTTAAAAAAATCAGGAAGTTTTGATTTTGTTTTCTTCAAAGAGGGTTATTCCATAGTAGAACAAAACAGTATTACGACCGGAAGCACTCTAACGATTGTATTGAATAAAATCAACAACCTTTCTGAAGTAATCATCAAGAAACAAAACGAAAAAATATTTGCACTTCACAAGCTGAAAGATATTGAGGGCACTGCTATTTATGCCGGTAAAAAGACTGAGGTCGTATCTATAAATAAATTGACGGCTAATAAAGCAACCAACAATGCCCGTCAAATATTTGCTCAAGTAGTGGGCCTAACAATTAACGAAAGCTCCGATGGTGGACTACAACTAAGTATAGGTGGTCGTGGATTAGACCCAAACAGAACCTCAAATTTCAACACGCGCCAAAACGGTTACGATATTAGCGCAGATGTCCTAGGGTACCCTGAAAGTTATTACGCTACACCTACAGAAGCTTTAGAAGAAATACAAGTCGTTCGAGGAGCTGCCTCTTTGCAATACGGAACCCAGTTTGGAGGTTTGGTGAACTTCAAGATAAAATCACCGGTTAAAAAACCTTTTGAATTTACATCTCGAAATACGGTAGGATCTTATGGTTTGTTTACCAATTTTACTTCCCTAAGCGGAACGAACAAAAAATTCAGCTACTACAGTTTTTATAATTACAAACAAGGAAATGGTTTTAGACCCAACTCCGAGTTTGAAAGCAAGAATTATTATGCTAATCTCAACTATCAATTGAATGACAAAACCTCTTTGCATTTTGATTATACCTATTTTAATTACTTAGCTCAACAAGCTGGTGGTTTAACTGATTTCATGTTCAACCAAGATCCCAAACAAAGCAACAGAACCAGAAACTGGTTTGCAGTAGACTGGAATCTATTTGCTTTAAAATTAGAGCATAAGTTCAATAACGATGCTGACTTTTCCTTACAGTTATTTGGTTTAGATGCCAGTAGAAAAACGGTGGGATATCGCTCAAACCGTGTTTCAAGTTCTGATTCTGAAGGAACCGTTCGGGATTTAATCGTAGGCGATTTTGTGAACTGGGGAGCCGAAGCACGTTACTTAAAACGCTACAGCATTAACGATAATAGAAGTGCCTTTTTAATTGGAGCTAAATACTACCAATCAAAAAATACCGGATTACAAGGACCGGGTAGCTCAGATAGTGATGCCAATTTTAATTTAGCCAATAACGAATTTCCGTTCTATGCAAACCAGTCAGATTATACGTTCCCGAACTTAAATCTTGCTGTTTTTGGAGAAAATATTTTCAAAATATCCTCGAATTTTTCTATTACACCTGGCTTTAGATTTGAAAAAATACGTACGCAAGCCGAAGGGTATTACCGAAAAATAAACCTAGACTTAGCTGGAAATGTTATCCTTGACGAAAATCAACAAGAGAATAATGTCAAAGACAGGAATTTTGTATTATTAGGTGTTGGATTGAGTTACAAGCCTCAAAACCAAATTGAATTTTACGGAAACCTGTCTCAAAATTACCGCTCAGTGACTTTTAACGACATCCGTACCGTGAGTCCAAGTAATGTGATTGATCCCAATATAAGCGATGAAAAAGGATTTACTTCAGACATTGGTGTACGTGGACAACTAGGCAACAAAGTAACTTTTGACGCCAGTATTTACGGCTTGTATTACAACGACAAAATTGGTGAATATGAAACCCGTAATCCAAATGGATCTGCGGCTGTAGTACGTTACCGTTCTAATATAGGTACTGCCGTTACTTATGGTTTTGAAACCATGTTTGACTGGAGTTTAAACAAAACTTTCTTTGAACGAAAAGAAAACTTTATCTGGAATGTGTTTTCTAACATCGCCTTAACCGATTCACAATACTTAAAATCGGATGCGCCCAATATAGAAGGAAACAAAGTCGAATTTGTCCCTCTTTTTAACATCAAAACTGGAACAGGAATTGGATATAAAAATTTCATGTCTAGCCTGCAATTTACCTATGTTTCTTCGCAATATACAGAAGCGAACAATAGCAAAACAGACATCAATGATAACACTTACGGGATATTTGGAGAAATCCCTTCTTATTATGTTGCCGACTTTTCTGCCTCTTACAAATGGAAAAAATGGAAACTAGAAGCTGGAGTAACTAATTTCACAAATAACAGTTATTTTACAAGAAGAGCTACAGGATACCCTGGGCCGGGAATCATTCCATCAGACGCTAGAACTTTTTATACTACTCTGGAGTTTGTATTTTAAAACATCGAAGAAGTATTAAAATTTAAAACCATTTATAAATTAAGGATCAGATCTTAATTTATAAATGGTTTTTTAATAATGGCAAAAGGAGAATTGTCACTTCAGGAAAAATAAAAACTATTTTTCTAAATTTTTATGCAGCATTTTGAAATAATCAAAGGCTTTTAAAAGTCGGCTGCCGTACCAAGAGAACATTTCGCCATCTACTAGAATTGTTTGCACTTTGTTCGTGTATTGTCCTATTTCGTATCCATCCTCTTTCTTAAACGGAAAAGGTTCAGACGAAAGAAAAACAATTTCTGGATCACCTTCTGTCTTCATTTTCTCCAGTTCGACTTCGGGGTAACGTCCTTTGTCATCGTATATGTTTTTAAAGTGATTCAGCTTCAACAATTCATTGATGAAATTGTCTGAACCCGCAACCATATAAGGATTCTTCCAAATAAAATAAGCTACTTTCCTGATTGGAATGTCTTTGATGAAGTTTCTAAAATCGCTCAAGGCAAAAGCCAATTTATCATTCCATTTCTGTGCTTCGGTTCTACAATTTAAAAGTTGGCCAAAATCAGTTATCATCTGAAAATTATCTTCTATGGTAATGATATTGGTCACCCAAACCGGGCATATTTCACTTAGTCTTTCAACAATTTCCTGGGTGTTCTCTTCCTTATTGCAAATGATAAGATCCGGATTTAATAAACGGATTTTTTCGAAATGCACTTTTTTGGTACCTCCAACAAGTTTTTTGGTTGATTTAAAATGATACGGATGCACACAGAATTTAGTAATCCCGATGATTTTTGCTTCCTGACCCAAATCATAAAGTAATTCCGTTTGAGAAGGAACTAACGAAATGATACGCTGAGGCGAAGTTTCAAAAGTATGTGTCGTTCCGAGTTGATCTGTTAGGGTTTTCATATTGTTTTATTTAAACAAAAAGGTTTTTTTAACCGCAAAGTTCGCAAAGGTTTCGCAAGCGGCACAAAGATTTTAAACCATTTAGGTATTTAAAAAAATTAAGGCTTTATAAATTTAAACACAAAGATTTTCTTAACCGCAAAGTACGCAAAGCTTTCGCAAGCGGCACAAAGATTTTAAACCAATTAGGTATTTAGAAAAATTAAGGCTTTATAAATTTAAACACAAAGAGCACGAAGCCTTTTCTATGTTTGTATGTTTCTGTGTTTTAATATTTTTTAATCGCAAATAGCAATAGCTTATGCTAAACAATCCACTAAATGAAACTTAATATCTTAATGGTTGAAAAAACATTTCAATTTTAAATTGAGCACAAGCTTAAAAAATTAACGATCCTTTTTTATAGACAATCACATGAACTTTAAACTAATTATTCCTTCCATTTCCTGCTGCATTTTCAAAGCTTCTGCTCTTGCTTTTTCGGCAAAATCAGTTCCATTTGAAGCATATATAATTCCTCTCGAAGAATTAATCAGCAATCCTACATTGGCATTCATTCCGTATTTGCATACTTCAGATAAACTTCCTCCCTGTGCTCCTACTCCGGGAACAAGTAAGAAACTGTCTGGAACAATCTTACGGATTTCAGTGAAATATTCTGCTTTAGTAGCACCAACCACATACATTAGGTTTTCACTGTTTTTCCAAGATGTAGAAGTTTCTAGCACTTGCTTGTACAATTCCTTTCCGTCCACAGTAAGCGTTTGAAAGTCAAAAGCACCTTCATTAGAGGTTAAGGCAAGCATAATGGTATGTTTGTTTTCAAAAGCAAGGAATGGCTCTACTGAATCCTTTCCCATATAGGGAGCAACGGTAACGCTATCGAAGTTTAAATCCTCAAAGAAAGCTTTAGCATACATTGAAGAGGTATTTCCTATATCACCACGTTTAGCATCGGCAATCGTGAAAATATTTGGATAGGTTTCGTTGATATAATTGATCGTTTTTTGTAACGACATCCATCCTTTAATTCCATACGCTTCATAGAAAGCGGTGTTGGGTTTATAGGAAACACATAAATCATGAGTCGCATCAATTATCGCTTTGTTGAATTCGAAAATGGGATCTTCGAGTTCTAAAAGATGTTGCGGAATTTTATCTAAATCAACATCTAATCCTACGGCTAGAAATGATTTTTTAATTTTGATTTGATCTATAAGTTGTTGTGTAGTCATAAAAAAGTTTAAAGTTTAAAAATTTAAAGTTTCAGGTTTTCCCATAAGACCTTAATTGCACTTTCTTGAATTATATTCTATTCTCTAGCCCCGATAGCAGTGGAAATCCTTTTCTTTTTTATTTAAAAAAGAAAAGATTGTAACGAATAGCGGGAAATTGCTCCAAAAAAAAAGCCTCAATAAATGAGGCTATTATATTAAAAAACTTCGCTAGCTTCTTTTAATTTTTCCATGTTGTTAACTAACGCTAGTTCGTCAACAATTTTCTGAATGTCACCATTCATGATATTTCCTAGATCATATAAAGTCAATCCTACTCGGTGATCCGTTACACGACCTTGTGCGTAGTTATACGTACGAATCTTTGCCGAACGGTCACCAGAACTCACTTGAGAAGTACGTTTAGTAGCATCTTCGGCTTGTTTTTTAGCTAATTCCTGCTCGTATAAACGGGAACGCAAAACGCCAAATGCCTTGTCTTTATTTTTATGTTGTGATTTTTGATCCTGACATTGCGCTACTAATCCTGTTGGAATATGCGTTAAACGAACCGCTGATTTAGTTGTATTTACCGATTGTCCACCTGGTCCTGAAGAACAGAAAAAATCTACACGAACATCATTCATATCGATTTGCACATCAAATTCCTCTGCTTCTGGTAAAACCATAACAGTCGCTGCTGATGTATGCACACGTCCTTGAGTTTCTGTTTGTGGCACACGTTGTACACGGTGCACACCAGCTTCAAACTTCAAAGTTCCATAAACATCTTCCCCAGTAACTTCAAAAATCACCTCTTTAAATCCACCAGATGTACCTTCATTCATATCGACAACTGAGGTTCTCCAACCGCGGTTCTCACAGTATTTAGTGTACATACGGAACAAATCACCTGCAAAAATACTCGCTTCATCCCCACCGGTACCGGCACGAATCTCCACCATTACATTCTTAGCATCTTCAGGATCTTTAGGGATCAACATGAATTTAATTTCTTCCTCTAATTCCGGTAATCTTTCTTTTGCCTCCTCGAGCTGCATCTTGGCCATCTCGGTCATGTCTGCATCACTATTGTCGGCTATGATTTCATTTGCTTCTTCGATATTAGCTATTAAAAGCACGTATTCATCGCGCTTTTCAGCCAAAGCTTTCAAAGTCTTATATTCTTGATTCAATTGCACATAACGCTTCTGATCAGAAATAACATCCGGCTGAATGATTAAATCCGAAATCTCATCGAAACGTTGTTTTACTATTTGAAGTCTATCTAACATATTATTAGTCCTTATATTTGGAGTGCAAAATTACGAAAAATAGTTTATAGTTAACTCTAGTTTCCTGACAGTTTTTTTTGGAGCATTTTCCAGCTATCCGCTCTATCTTTTTAGGGTTTAATTCCTCCGTCATTCAACCCTAAAAAGGATGCCGCTTTTATCTGGGCTATTTACGATCTTTTTTCATAATTTCGCACCGTCATTGTAGTACAACTCAATCTCAAAACGCTATGTATAAAAAAATCACTTTACTGCTGCTTATAACAATCGCTATTTCCTGCAAAAAATCAGAGGACACTGGAACTGACGACAACGAAAAAGATAAAATCAAAATGGCACGTTGGCTATTAGGGCAATGGGAAACCAAATCTACTGACGGAACACTCACTGAAACTTGGAAAAAAGCAAACGACAGCACCTATAATGGGCACTCTTTTTTTCTAAAAGGAAAAGATACCATTCATTACGAAACCATCGTGTTGCAACAAATAGAAGAGCAATTAAGTTATAACGCCAATGTAAGAGGCCAAAACGATGATAAACCAGTAGCCTTCGTTCTTACAGAAACGAAAGAAAACCAACTTATTTTTGAAAACCCAACGCACGATTATCCGCAAAAAATCAGTTATACCCAAGTTTCTAAAGACAGCCTAGTTGCTGAAATATCAGGCATTCAATCAGGGAAACCCAGCTCTGAAAAATATATTATGCTAAGGACTAAATAGAACAGTAAACCTTATTAATTCGATAGTATTTGAATAAAATAAGTAAAACCATATCCAGTAATATTAACGTTACCAATCTAAAGAATCATGCTTAAAATCATTAAAATATTACCTATTCTAATTTATTTTCTATCGTTTAATGGATTTGCAATGCAAATTTTCGTTGAGACGCCCGAGGGTAAAACAATTGCCTTAGAGGTCGAAGCAAACGACACCGTTGAAAATATAAAAGCTAAAATTCAAGATAAAGAAGGCATATCTCCTTCTGATCAAATATTAAAATTTGCTGGACAAATTTTAGAAGAAGGAAGAACTTTGGCCGATTACAACATCCAAAAGGAAAGTTTTCTTCAATTGTCCCTATATTCTTCTCTTGGCGTTGCTGATCTACAACTAGAAAACAACAAATTAAATCTTAATCCTAACCCTTCTACTAATTCCATAAAAATATCAGGATTAACAAAATCAGAAAAATATACTATTTTCAATAGCTTAGGAGCTAAAATAATGAGTGGTGAAGTTTCAAATAATCAAAACATCAATATTGCGAACTTAAATAATGGATTATACTTCTTACAATTTGAAAACAGTCAAACTAAAAAATTTATAAAAAATTAGTAGTTCTTACTAAATTTACAATGTCGTATTTTTTCTACTGTTTATATTTTAAAACTAAAAATAGTCTTTGTTATTTTTTATTAAATGATAAATGTCGGAATATAAGAAATTCGTTCTGCGATAAGTTCCCTTCATACTCCAAGCATTCCTTATTTAAAGTCACAATTAAAGTGCATATTATCAATTCTATTTTCGTTATCGAGTAAACTTAAAAGTAACGGCTTTGTCCAGTATTTAAAATAAAAACAAGCTATACCCAAGTTTCAAAAGACAGCCTTGTCGCTGAAATATCAGGCATTCAATCAGGGAAACCCAGTTCTGAAAAATATATTATGCTAAGGACTAAATAGAAAAACTAGTACACTTCATAGAAACGGCCTTGCTTTAATAAAGTAAGGTTTTTTTTGGTTTAATACACTAAAAATTAGCCGACCAGATAAAAACTATTCGAACAATTGTAAATAAAATAATATATATTTGAATATGAATATTTCGCGACTGTTTATTGCCTCTTTTTAAGTTAGCTAACATTTTACAACAACATTATGAAAAAAAACATTGTACTGATCATTGGGATTGTGCTTATCGCTATAAATTGCCCCTCGCTGGCGCGAGTGTTATACAATAAACTTGAACGCTAGTGCGAGCGTCCCGCTCGTACCCACAAACAGAAGTGATCTATTTTTATTTTAAAAACAATGAGCAGAAAATATAAATTTAGAGAAAAATCATCGAAAATAATCCGTAAGACTCGATCCTGAAAGAGCGAACAGTCGAAGAAAAGCAGACAAAAATCGATGCGTTGGATGTTTGAGAGAGCAGGAAAAAAGAATAGAAATTTTGGCAACAAAATAATAAACCAATTGAGATTTGGTCATCAAAAAATATTTGAACACAAATTAAAATACATTCATAACAATCCAGTTGCAATAGGATTTGTAACGAACCCTATAGATTGGGAATATAGTAGTGTAAGAAATCATGTTAATAATGACCACACAATTTTGGAAATAGACCTGAATTAGAGTGTGGGCACGAGAGAAGCTCGCGCTAGCGGAGACTATTAACAAAAATGACGAGTAAAAAAGAGCTAAAAATGGATACATATAGAACAGAATTTAGAGAAAATAATTATATTTATTTAAAGCGTCAGGCAGAAGAATTATTAATATATGCCGAAGAATTTAAAAATTCAAATGCTTTAATTTATGCTTGTTTAGATTCAAGAATTGCACTTGAAACATTAGACCTAAAAAAAATTCTATTAAGTGCTGATTCATCCGAAATAGCAACAATAATTGAAGATTCAAAACCGAAAAATGGAATCGAAAAAAACGGTAAAAAACAAGGAAGTTTAAAAGAAAGATATCAATTATTCTATCAAGCAGTTTGTGAAATTTTAGGAGTTAATGACAAATATTATGATTTCAAACATTCTAAAGAATTACAATATAAACTGAGCACATATATACATTCCTATTATATGACTCAAGAGGAAATTAATTATGATTCTGAAATAATGCAAAATGCAATTTTGTTAATTAAAGAAGTTCATAATTTTATAAAGTCATCATTATATTTTGATGGAAAAGATTGGATTGCTCACGGCGCAAAAATAACAACAATTCCAGAAGACGATAAAACCTTATTAGAAGAATGGAAAAATAATTCGAAAATGGAATATGATGAATTAAAATTCAAATTGAAAGAAAATTTAATGTCTAGATAAAAATAATTACAGCCCCCAACATCCGCTATCCCGAGTATTCCTACTTTATTTTAAAGATTGCTATGCATACTATTTTTGCCTTCGAGAATACCTTATAAAACTAGGCTTTATCCCTTAAATACTAACTCAAAAATGAAATACCGTTTATCATTACTAACGCTTTTGACTATTACACTGTCATATAGTCAAGAGATGGAAAAGATCATCTTAAAAGATTGTGATACAAATGACCTGTATATTAATGACGGAGATTCAACAACTTTATATTATTTAAAATCAGTCCCAACAACTGAAATTAAAGGCGTCCTTGTGATTCTACCATCAGGAGGTGAGACCACTGAAAATCTATTAAAACAAATAACATTACACCACCTCGCGGTTGAAAAAGGTTTATTAGTACTTATTCCTTCTATTAACTTTGGAACAGAAAATAGAGATGCAGAATTTCACATCTTGGACAAAATTTTTAGTGAAATAGTAAAGGAATATAGTGTTTCTAAAGATAATTTTATTTTAGGAGGCTTATCAAATGGCGGAATGATTTCCTTGAGTTATGCCGAAAAAGCAGTTAAATATCCGGGTACCAATTTTCTAGTGCCTAAAGGGATTTTTGCTTTAGACAGTCCGTTAGACAAAGCGCATCTGTATCAATACTGTGAAAGGGAAATTGAAAGAAATTATAATGAAGCAGGAGTTGATGAAGGAAAATGGATAATAGAGAGATATAAAAAATTATACGGCACACCTTATAAACATCCTGAAAAATACATAGAAGCGTCGATTTATTCCTATGGCGCAAAAGAAGGCGGAAATGCAAAATACTTGAAACAGATTCCATTGCGAATGTATACAGATTTTGATGTTGAATGGTTAATGAAGGAACGTCATCGTGATTTGTATGATTGGAATGGAACTGATATTATAGCAATGGTTAATCTGTTAAAAGTTATGGGGAATGCTGATGCAAATGTAATCATCAGCTATGGCAAAGGGTTTAAATTAGATGGAAGTAAACACCCACATTCCTGGTCAATAATGGATTCTCAAGATTGCCTTAATTGGATTAGTAACTTACTTGAAAGGTAAAAAAAACTAGCCATTTCTAGCCATTTCTGCTTCTCAAACTTCATGCAAATAAAAATTTTCATACCTTAGTTTCGTTCCTAACAAATTAGTATACTTATAAAATAATGACAATGAAAAATCTTTTTGATATAGTCGAAGCAACAGAAATCATAAATCGCATAAACCAACTAACTCCAACGACGAAAAATTTATGGGGAAAAATGAATGTATCACAAATGCTTGCCCATTGCACGGTAACCTATGAAATGGTTTATACGGACAAATACCCCAAACCAAATTCCTTTAAAATATTTTTATTAAAAACATTTGTAAAAAAAGCCGTTGTAAGTGATAAGCCATATCCTAAAAATGGTAGAACAGCACCTCAATTTTTAATTACAAATACAATAGAATTTGAAGAGTCGAAAAAGAAATTAGTTGAATATATTAAAAAAACGCAAACTTTAGGAGAAAGCCATTTTGACAATAAAGAATCTCACTCTTTTGGAAAATTGACTACGCAGGAATGGAACAACTTGTTTTACAAACATCTTAACCATCATCTAACACAATTTGGAGTATAAAAACTCGGGAAATAGCCTGTTACTAAAAACCACTCTTTTGTTGTACTTAAAGAAGTTCCAATGAAACCTTTGATCAACAGAGCTGGTACTACGAAGTATTCCTTTTTAAAATTTAAGATTGCTGCTCATTAATTCTATTTTTACTTTCGATAAACCTCCGGGTGCCAGGATATTATTTTTAGTTTACCAACATAAAAACAAAACGTAAAAAACTTTGCGCCGTACCACCTTCACGACCAAAAGATTCCCTTCATAACTCCTGGAAATTTCTCTTTATTACCAACTTCTAAATTCCTAATTTACAAATTCAAAACTCGCTGTGCGAAGTCTCCTGACTTCGTACCGAATCCAATAAGCTAGCAACAAGAAGCAACTTTTTATTAAAAGTAAAAACATCCGCTCTCCGAAGTATTCCTACTTTATTTTAAACATCGCTATGCTATTTATCTTCGCTTATGAAAATTACTTTTTACAGAAATTTATTACTATCCGCTTCCTAACTGAACAGAAGTCTTTAATTCCAAGATTTGCATTTTTTATGAATTATTTACAATTGTTATTTTTGTAGAGTCTCTATAGTACGCTATATTTACTTTAATAAATAAAAACTTTCAAAAATGAAATACGATACTATATTAGAAACCATTGGACATACTCCCCACGTAAAAATAAATAGATTGTTTGGACCCAACCATAATATTTGGATTAAATTAGAAAAAACAAACCCCGGAGCCAGCATAAAAGACCGAATCGCTTTGTCTATGATTGAAGATGCAGAGCAAAAAGGATTACTGAAAAAAGACAGTGTTATTATCGAAGCGACCTCAGGAAATACTGGTATAGGTTTAGCCATGGTTGCCGCGGTAAAAGGCTACCGTTTAATATTGGTAATGCCCGAATCCATGTCGGTAGAAAGAAGACGTTTAATGAGCATTTACGGTGCTGAATTCGTGTTAACACCCCGCGAACTAGGAATGAACGGAGCCATAGCGAAAGCAAAGGAACTATCTGAAGAGATGTCTAATGCTTGGTTACCGCTTCAATTTGACAATCCAGCTAACATTGAAATTCACAAAATAACAACTGCACAAGAGATCTTGAAAGATTTTCCTGATGGTTTAGATTATATGATCACGGGCGTAGGGACAGGTGGTCACATCACCGGTTGTGCTGAAATCCTGAAAAAACATTATCCAAATCTTAAGGTTTTTGCCGTAGAGCCAGAAGCATCACCAGTTATTAGCGGTGGCGCTCCCGGTCCTCATCCTCTTCAAGGTATTGGCGCAGGATTTATCCCTACTAATTTACATACAGATCTCTTGGATGGAGCCATTCAAGTGAGTAAAGACGAGGCCTATGACTACACTCGAAGAGCTGCCCAAGAAGAAGGAATTCTAATAGGTATTTCCTCTGGAGCTTCCTTAGCGGCAGTAGCCAAAAAACTTTCTGAAATTCCTGAAAATGCTAAAGTCCTTACTTTTTGCTATGATACTGGAGAACACTATTTGAGTGTAGAAGGTCTTTTTGAATAATAAAATTATTGACAAAGCAACTATAATAAAAAACCGATTTGTGAAAGCAAGTCGGTTTCTTTATGTCCTTTTTCTGGGCATGTCCCTGCTTCCACTAGCGTTGCAGCAGCGTCAGGCTGTACGCTACAATCTTTGTTACACTAAGTTTCACAAAGGATTTCCACTACCATCCTTCATGCAAAACAACTACTTTAATTATTACAAAAAAAGACTAATTCTTTTGAAATAAACTAATTGCAACAAATAACAAACTTGATCAAACCCTCTTTGAAAAATACCGAAAATTTCATCTAAGATTTCAGTCTACATTGACAATCCCTAACTTTTCATTTATTAATTTTTCATCATTGGCGTCAAATAGTGGTCTATGAAAATCATTTAGTTTAGAAAGCATATTTATTAAAATGATTTTTTCCTGCTCAGTCAGATCGCCTGAAACAAGTTCACCCATTTTTTCTAATTGACCTCTAACTGCCTGTATTTCTTGCAAACCAGCAGCAGTAATTGATAGAAGCTTGCTTCTTTTGTCATTTGGATTATCCGTTTCCTTAATTAATTTCTGACGTAGTAATCTTTTTAAAATTTCGTTTCCAGAGGATTTTTCAGTTGCATTTTTCCGAATTACATCCCCTTTCATTAATTGTTTGTCTGGCAATAAACTTGCCATAAAACTAAGGTCATCAATGGAATAAATTACTGAATTTTTAAATATTTTTCGAGAATAAAATGTCGCATATTTATAAATAAAATAAATGTACATCGTGAGAGCTGGTTTTGCTTTTTTAGATAAAACGACTTCGCTTTCTTTATTGACTTTTGCTTCTAGCGACAACCATTTGGCAAAATGCTCATCATCCCATTGTTCGCCCTCAGCGAGTTGATTTTCGTATTTTTCTGTCCAATCAATTAGCTTTTTTATATTAGAATACATATTCATTTTAGTATTTTATAAAGCAAAATTAAATAAATAAAGTTTGGTATAATAATAAATTACACTATTTTTGCGTAAAAATAGTATTTCATCAAACTAAATTAGAGGCTAATGTATAAAAGTAAAGTAGAATTTACCGTTCCTTTTTTCAAAAAAATCACTGTTTTACTCGTTATATTTCTGCTTGCTGGATCTGCTTATTCTCAAAACATGGGAAGTATCAGCGGAACAATACTTCAGAAAAATAACCAGCAGTCTTTGGTTGGTGTAAATATTAACGTTACAGGTACCAATCTATCCACAGTAACTGATTCTATTGGAAGATTTAGAATTTTAAATATCCCTGTTAAAACATACAACCTGAGCATAAGTACAGTAGGTTTTAAAACAGTGACTCTTTATAATATTGTGGTGAATAGCGGTAACGAAAAAGTTTTCACGATAGAACTTGAGCAAGAATATTCAGTTTTGGACGAAGTTATCATAAACTCTAATAAACGCAGTGTTCGTGCCGCCACACTCGAAACGCCGCTTAGTGTTCAAAAATTAACCGCAGAAGAAATTAGAAGCAATCCAGGAGGAAGTTTTGATATTAGTAAAGTCATTCAAACTTTGCCAGGCGTTGGCGGAGGACAAGGCGGAGGAACATTTCGGAACGACATTATTATTCGTGGTGGCGCTCCGAACGAAAATGTATTTTATTTAGATGGAATTGAAATCCCTGTTATCAATCACTTTCAAACGCAAGGCGGAAGTGGCGGGCCACAAGGAATTTTAAACGTATTTTTTATTGAGGATGTCAAATTAAGCTCCTCAGCTTTTGATGCTAAGTATGACAATGTTTTGAGTAGTGTATTTCAATTTAAACAAAAAGTAGGTAATGCAAATAAATTTCAGGGGAATATTCGAGCTAGTATTCTAGAATCGGCGATTACATTAGAAGGTCCTTTATCGGCAAACAAAAAAACAACTTTTTTACTATCTGCCCGAAAATCCTATTTTCAACTTCTAGTAAAAGCAATTGACGCTCCGTTTCTTCCTGATTTTTCTGACTTTCAAACCAAAATAACCCATAAGATTAATGATAAAATGACTTTCAATTTTATCGGAATTGGTGCAATTGATAATTTCAAATTTCTAACTCCTAAAGAGGCAACTCCAGAAAAAATATATCAAGCGAATTCTAATGCAAGCATTCAGCAATGGAATTACACAATTGGTGCATCATTAAGAAGAAGCGTAACCGATGGGTTTTGGAATTTAGCTTTGAGCAGAACACGTTTTAACAACAACCTTCAAAAATTTGAAGACAATCAAAACCCAACACCACAAACACAAACGCTGGATTTTGTTAGTAATGAAACCGAAACCAAACTGCGTTTTGATATTAATAAGAGCAAAAATAGTTGGAAAATAGCTTATGGCGCATCAGCACAATTGGCAGAATATGACAACAATACATTTGCAGTACTACAAAAAGAAGTTCGAGACAGCAATAACAACATTGTTCAAAATCAAGTAAATCAAAATTTTACAAGTCCGTTGAAACCTTTTGCAAGATTAGGTTCTTTTGTGCAAGTTGGAAAAAGAGCGTTTGATAATAGACTAGGAATTAGTGGTGGCGTTCGTACTGACATGAATACTTTCACCACAACAGGAATGAACGGACTTAAAACTTTATCGCCGCGACTTTCTTTGAGTTATGTTTTGGCCGATAAATGGACAGTGAATGCTTCTAGTGGAATTTATTACAAATTGCCAGTATACACGATTTTAGGCTATGCAAATAATAATGATGAATTAGTCAACAAAGAGGCAAAATACACCCGTTCAACGCACTACACGACTGGTTTTGAATTTTTACCAAATAACGGATTGCGATTTACAGTAGAAGGTTTTTTTAAACAGTATAGCAATGTTGCGATTTCGTTCAGAGACGGAATTTCTTTAGCAAATCTTGGAACAGATTTTACAGCTTTAGGTAACGAGGCGGTCAATACAAATGGAAAAGGGCAGTCATATGGTTTAGAATTTTTCGCACAGAAAAAATTAACAGATAAGTTTTTTGGAATACTTTCTTATACTTATTACCGCAGTTTGTATAGTGGTGCCGATGGACGATTGATTGCTAGTAGCTGGGATAATAAACATTTATTGTCTGTAACCTGGGGTTATAAATTTGAACATAACTGGGAATTAGGTTTGAAATTCCGCTATCAAGGCGGTGCACCATTTACGCCATTTGATGAAAATGCTTCAAGACTCAATTTTCTATCTCAAGGACGAGGAACATTAGATTACACAAGATTAAACTCCCAGCGTTTAGGCGGCTTCAACAGTAGTGATGTTAGAATTGACAAAAAGTTCAATTTCAAAAAATTAACTATCGATTTATTTTTGGATGTAACCAATTGGTATGTAGCAAAAAATCCGGTAATACCAGAATATACTTGGGAAAGAACAGCCGACAATAGTACTTTTAAAACTACTGACGGATTTGCGATAAAGGCAGATGGAAGTAATGCAATACCAACACGAGTAAAAAATGATGACCCACAAGTAATACCTAATCTTGGTGTAATTGTTGAATTTTAATCATTAATGTCCGATAAAAAATAAAATCGTAATATTTTATTTTTTATCTATTTGATTTTCATTGTTTTAATTTTCAT